>DATHJA010000143.1:0-5254 GCA_035316475.1 Edaphobacter sp.
GGCTCGACGCGGCACTGGATCCGCTATGAGACGGCCTCGCTTCTGCTGGCCGGTCTTTCGACCCCGCTGGTGCTCTCGGTGCACACGGTCATCAGCTTCGACTTCGCGGTGGCGGCTCTTGCGGGATGGCACACGACGATCTTCCCGCCCTACTTCGTCGCCGGCGCCGTCTACTCGGGCTTTGCGATGGTGCTCACGCTCGCGATCCCGATTCGCAAGTGGTACCACATGGAGGACCTGGTCACGTTGCGCCACCTGGACAACATGGCGAAGGTCATGCTGGCGACCGGGTCGATTGTGGCCTATGGGTACGGCATGGAGGTCTTCATGAGCTGGTACTCGGCCAGCCACTGGGAGTTCTTCATGATGTGGAACCGTATGTTCGGTCCGATGTGGTGGGGATACTGGATGCTGATCCTGACCAACATCGCGATCCCGCTGACCACGCTGTGGTCGCGGAAGCTGCGGGTCAATGTCGGATATCTGTTCGTCCTCTCGTTCATCGTGAACATCGGTATGTGGTTCGAGCGCTTCGTCATCGTTGTGACCTCGCTCTACCGCGAGTACCTGCCGTCGAGCTGGGGAACCTACGTCGCGACCAAATGGGACTACATGCTCTTCATCGGAACCTGGGGACTGTTCACCACTCTGTTCCTGCTGTTTGTGCGCTTCCTCCCGATGATCCCGATGTCGGAGATCCGGATGATGCTGCCCCAGACCAAGATCACCCGCGGCGGTCCTACCGCTGAAACCGTAAGCGAGGAGATGAGCTAATGCCGCCGAGAGAAGGAATCTACGGCCTGCTGGCGGAGTTTAATACTCCCACCGAACTGGTGGTCGCGACCGAACAGGCGCGTGCTGCCGGGTACCGCCGCATGGAATGCTACACGCCGTACCCCGTGGAAGAGGCCGCCGAGGCTCTGCACTTTCACAAGAACCGTGTTCCCGTGATCTGCCTGCTGGGCGGACTGATGGGAGTGACCACAGCCTTCCTGATGCAGACCTGGATCTCGGTCTGGGCCTATCCGCTGAACATCGCGGGTCGCCCTCTGTTCTCCTGGCCGGCGTTTATCATCCCCGCCTACGAGTGGACGATTCTGTTTGCGGGTCTCTCGGCCGGCTTCGGCATGATTGCGCTGAATGGCCTTCCCCAGCTCTATCACCCGCTGTTCAACGCGCCTAACTTCCGCAACGGCGCGACGACGGACAAGTTCTTCCTGTGCCTGGAGGCGACGGATCCGAAGTTTTCGCCTGGGGAGACCAGGGCCTTCCTTGAGCGGTTCCATGCGGTCTCCGTGGTGGAGGTAGACCACTAATGCAAGCAGCAGGGACCAGGGGCGACGGAATAGGAAACGGCATGCAGAAGTTCAACAAACTCGGGGCGCTTGGCGCGATGGCGGCTACGCTGGTTCTGGCCGGCTGCCGGCAGGACATGCAGGACCAGCCCAAGTTCTTCCCCCAGCGGGGCACCACGCTCTACGCTGATGGCCGTTCCGCGCGCCCACAGGTAGAAAATACCGTTGCCCGCAGCCAGCTTCACCAGGACTCCTACTTCTATACCGGTCTGGTGGACGGTAAGGAAGGCGATGGACTTCCCTTCCCGGTCACCGCAAAGGTTCTTGAGCGCGGCCAGGAGCGGTACAACATCTACTGCACCCCGTGCCACTCGCGCGTCGGCAATGGTATCGGCATGATCGTCCAGCGCGGCTACACGAAGGCCGGCAGCTTCCATACGGAGCGGCTGCGTTCGGCTCCGCTGGGCCACTTCTTCCACGTCATTACCTATGGCTATGGCGCGATGCCGGAGTACTCGGCGCAGATTACCCCCGAGGATCGCTGGGCCATCGTTACCTATATCCGCGCGCTGCAGTTGAGCCAGAACGCGACCCAGACCGATGTCGCCGGTGGAGCGCATGTCGAGCCTCTCAAGAGCATCGCCGAACGTGAGGGAATGCCAACTTCTTTCGCCGATGCATGGGCCCTGCCGCCAACGGCCGTGACCGGCACGCCCGACAAGGGGCTCTTTATTCTTCCTTCGCCAGGCGGAGAGTCCGCCAGGCCGGTCCCAACCCAGCCCGCGGCCAAACCCGCGACAACCCCTGGAGCAGCACCCAAGCAGTAATCTCGGAAGCTTCCGACTGAAGGCCTGAAACGAATGTCACCTGGACACGAATATTCCGGACACGAACCTCACGGACATCACGACGACCATGGGCCGCGCGTGCTCCCGTCCTCGCTCGCCGCGCCTGAGGAGGCCATCAAGGCCTGGCGGACCCGTCTGCTGGTCCTCGGCGGGGCCGCCGCTCTGATCTCGCTGGCCTTCCTTCTGGTGAAGGGTGGTCCGGGACATATCCTGCGCGCGTACCTGATGGGCTTTATGGTCTCGTTCGGCTTCGCCGGCGGCGGGCTGGCGATGCTGATGCTGCAGTATGTCTCCGGCGGCAAGTGGGGTCTGCTTCTGCGCCGTCCGCTCGAAGCCGCCTCGCGCACCCTGTGGCTGGTCGCCGCCATGGTAGTTCCTATCCTCTTCTTCATGAAGCACCTGTACCAGTGGGCGGCCTATCCCAACGCCCAGGCAACGGCGGCAGCCTATGCCAAGGGCTTGATGACCCAGGAGCAGATGCTCACCGCGAACGCGAAGCATGCGATGCTGAGTCCCGTTCCGGCTGTCGTGCAGACCGTCATCGTCTTCGGCATCCTGCTGATCATGATGACCCTGCTGAACCGCTGGTCGCTCCAGAGGGACGCCGACCCGAACGCGGGCTCGCAGTCGAGCTTCGACTACTGGCGCATCAAGTTCGAGAACCTCTCCGGTATCGGGATCCTGATCTACGTCATCCTGATGACGGATCTTGCAATCCTTCTCATCAAGTCTCTCGACGTAACCTGGTACTCGTCGATCTATGGCCTTCAGTTCCTCGTCGGCCAGGGCTATCAGACGCTTGCGCTCGGCATCCTCATCGTCATCCTGCTCTCGCGGTATCAGCCGATGAAGACACTGCTGCGCGTCACCGAGCAGCACGACCTGGGCAAGTTCGCCTTTGCCTTCACGATGCTGAATATCTATCTCTGCTTCGCGGAGTTCCTGATCATCTGGTCGGGCAACATCCCGGACGAGATTCCCTGGTACCTCGCCCGCATTCATGGCGGATGGTGGTATATCTGCTCGCTGGACTTCATCTGCCACTGGCTGATCCCCTTCACCCTTCTGCTCTCGCGCGACCTGAAGCGGAACAAGCAGAAGATGATCTGGCTGACCAGCTTCATGATCTTCGCCCGGTGCCTGGATATGTTCTGGCTGATCGAGCCGAACTTCCCGGACGCCGCCGGAAATCTGCACCTGTCGGGGAACCTTGGCATTCTGGCCTACATCACGGTCCCGATTGCTGTTCTTTCGATCTGGGGAGCTTACTACCTTACTGAGCTGATGAAACGTCCGTTGATGAACGTCAACGACCCGCACCTGGAAGAGATGCTGGAGCCCGAACATGCCCACTAACGACCACGATCTGAATCAGCCGCCGAAGCACGATCCGCACGCCCACACTTCGGAGGACCCGGGCTACGAGACGACGGACGTCAACGTCAACGGCATCGCCGTCTTCATCTCCGGCCTGGCGGGCTCGGTCTTTGTCTTCTTCATCTTCTGCTTTCTGATGGGCAAGGTCATCAACAGCGCCCTGCAGAAGGCGGATGGTCCGGCGGACAAGTGGCACGAGGCGCAGCAGGGTGGAGTCAAGGGGCTCACCAGCAATCCACAGCTCCAGCAGAAGGAGCTGCAGCAGATGACCTCGACCTTCCCCGAGCCGCGCATGGATCTCGATGACGGCAACCAGCAGACTGCAGACCTTCACGCGCGCGAGGACCTGCTGCTGAACTTCTATAGCAGAACGCCAGGCGAGTCCGGAGTCCGCATTCCGGTTGAGCGCGCCATGCAGTTGATCGCTCAGCGAGGACTTCCGGTCCACACCAGCGAACCGGACACGGAGACAAAGATGGTTGGTGATGCAACGCCGCAGATTCAGGCTCCTCTGACCGACGGCTTTGCCCGTACCGGATACGAGCTGGACCAGATTGAGGCACGCAAGCAGAAGATGGACTTCGGCAGGGCCGAAGAGGCAGCGCACGCGGAGCTGAAGCCTGTCCGCTAATCGGAGCTTTTCCGGTGCAGTCTTAAAATAGAGGAAGAGCAGGAAATCGGGAACGGAAGCGAAGAACCGAAGCAAAGGATCAGGGAATGATGGAGCGAAACACAACACGGGGCAGATGGCGGGTGGCGGCGATGGCCGTGCTCGGCGGTGCGCTGTTGTGCGCTCCGCTGGCTGCCCAGGTCTCAAGCTACGGTGACAAGCAGACCGGAGAGAACTCCGGCGATCAGCTTCCCCAGGTTCTGCAGAAGGTCGGCATTGCCCAGCGGCTGAACCAGCAGCTCCCTCTCGACGCCGAGTTTGTCGATGACGCGGGGAAGACGGTTCGTCTGGGAGACTACTTTGGCAAGCACCCGGCGATCCTGACGCTGGTCTACTTCAACTGCCCGATGCTCTGCTCGGAGGAGCTGGACGGCCTTGCCGGAGCCCTCGAGATGGTGAAGCTGACTCCGGGCAAGGACTTCGACGTTGTCGTCATATCCATCGACCCGAGCGACACCCCCGAGGCCGCCGCGAAAAAAAAGGCCTACTACGTCAAGCGTTATGGCAGGCCCGAGACGGCTAACGGCTGGCACTTCCTCACCGGGCAGCGTCCCTCCATCGACCGTGTAACCGATGCGACAGGCTTTGGCTATGTCCGGGTTCCCGGACCGGACGGAAAGCTGACCCAGTTTGCGCACGCCAGCTCCATCGAAGTTGTCACCACCGAAGGCAAGCTTGCGCAGTACTATCTCGGGGTTGAGTACTCCCCCAAGGACATTCTGCTGGGGCTGATCGAGGCCTCGGGCAACAAGATCGGCTCCCCGGTAGCGAACATCCTCACCTATTGCTACCACTACGATCCCCAGACCAATAAGCACTCGTTGATTGTCGCGCGCGTGGTCCAGCTGGGCGGCGTGGTGACCATGGCGGGGCTGGGTGGTTTCATGTTCCTGATGTTCCGCAGAGACCTGAAGGTCGGGCGTGACCACGATTTGACGAAGAAAGAGAATGGATAAAGGGTAACGATGCATATCAGTCCCGTACTGTGGCAGTTTCTGGTGAAGTGGCTCACGAACTCAGCGCTCTTTCCGCGCGAGGCGTCGACGATTGCGCCTTATGCCGAC
>DATHJA010000144.1:0-16935 GCA_035316475.1 Edaphobacter sp.
GATGGATCTGGAGCGCGTGCTTCCCGCCGGCGTTCAGGTGACAAGCATCGAGCCTGCGACCACCAAATCCGGCGAGGTGAACATCCGGCTGCGCGTGAGCGGAGAGCGCGACCGGGCCGTTGAACTGGTGAGGAATCTGGAAAAGTCGCAGCGGTTTATCGCACCGCGGTTGGCCGGAGAGTCGGCGCAGGCACAGGAGGGACGAGGCCAGGGGGTTGCGCCGCTGGTTCCCGGCGCGGTCGAGTTCGAGATCTACAGCGGCTACAACCCACTGCCCGAAGCCGCGCAGAAGACCACCAAAGCTGGGACTGCGGGCGCAGGAGATGCAGCGCAGTCTGACTTGTTGCCTGAGCAGAAGAGCTCAGGGACAAAGCGGCCTAAGTTGTCCAAGTCGTCCAAGAGAGCTTCCACGGCGGCAGGAGGGCAGCGATGAGCACGACAACGACTACCCGGACCGGATTTGCGGAGAACGTGCAGGGCGTTACGGCGAAGGCGCACGCGTTGATGACGCGACTGAATCTTTACTACGCTGGCGTGGCGCTGCTGGCGCTGATCAATCTTTACCTGCTGGTTCAGATTGCCTTTACGTGGAGAGCGGCCAGAAGCCAGGACGCGACGGCGCTGGAGCAGCAGGCAGTGTCGATGAGGGCGGCCGAGATTGCGACGAAGCCTCTGGAGGGGCTGGATGACAAGCTTTCCAAGGCAACCGCGGATTCCGACACGTTTTATGCGAAGCGGCTCCCGACCGCCTACTCCGAGGTGCTTGCAGAACTTGGTGTGCTTACGAAGCAACACGGCGTGAAGATGGCACGGGGGCAGTATGTGTATTCGCCTGTGCTGGATGGCGCTGCGGGAGCGCTTACGGAAGTCCGCATGGACGCGAGCTTCAGCGGAGATTATCGTCCGCTGGTTTTATTTATCAACTCGCTGGAGCGCGACAAGATGTTCTTTCTGATCCGTGGCGTTACGCTGGCGGGCCAGAGCACCGGAACCGTAGGGTTGCGCTTAAGCCTGACAACCTACCTTCGTCCGGGGAAGGGCGCAGCGGCAGCAATCAAGGCCGATACGGTCACGGGAGGAGAGGCGCGATGAAGCTGACTCCCGATACCCAGAAGAAGGCGATTGCCGTAGGAGCGTTCGTGCTGTTCGCGGGTGGAGTACTTTACTACCAGCTCTCCGATGACAGCCCCGCGCCTCGCGCGCCGCAGCCTCCCGTGGTGCACACGGTGCCCCCCTCCGGTGGGCATGCTTCGGGAGGAGCGGCGAAGAGCATTGGAACCGCGTCGACGCAGCTGGATCCGACTCTGAAGATGGAGCCGATGCTGGTTGCCGAGCGGCTGGTTTACTCCGGCACGGGGAGGAATATCTTCTCCACAGCCTCGGCGCCGATCGATATTCCGCAGCCGATTGCTTCGGCGCGTCCCAAGGCCGTTGCTCCTGTATACACGCCTCCGCCGGGGCCCCCGCCGCCGCCTCCGATCGACCTGAAGTTCTTCGGGACCGAGACTACGCCGAAGGGAAAGCGCAAGGCGTTCCTGCTTCATGGGGAGGACGTCTTTCTGGCGGAGGACGGCGATGTTGTGCAGCGGCGCTACCGTATCCTTTCCGTGTCGGCGAACTCGATCCAGGTGGAGGATATGACCAACAACAACCGGCAGACACTTCCGCTGATCGTTCATTAGGGGAAAGACCAATGCCATCTTTAGAGAACAATCGGACACGCGAGGGTGAAGAGGGCTTTCTGCTGGTGGGGGCGATCGTCCTGATATTTCTGGTGCTGCTGGCGTTGAGCGTGGCCGCTCCGAAGGTCGCGCGGGCGCTGCGGCGGGAGCGCGAGGTAGAGGCGATCCATCGCGGGAACGAGTATGTACGAGCGCTTCAACTCTATTACCGCAAGTTCGGGCGGTATCCGGGGACGATGGATCAGCTCGAGAAATCGACCAATATCCGGTTTCTTCGCCAGAAGTATATTGACCCGATGACGGGTAAGGCGGATTGGAGACTGATTCATACTGGCGAGGCGAAGACGACAGTGAAGGGCTTCTTCGGCCAGCCGCTGGCCGGGATTGCAACGTCGGGGGCGGGTTCTTCGCTTGGGGCGGGATCGACGGTCAACGGGTCGCAGCCTACCGGCTCGACGGGCTATGGATCTTCTGGCGGATTGGGTAGCGGGTCGAGTAGCGGGTCGGGGCTTTCTGGCTCGGGTAGCTCGGGTAGCTCTTCGGGATTCAGCCTTGGGTCGGGAATGTCTTCGGGGACAGGGGGGACGGGAGGGACCGGAGGATCGAGCTCCAGTCCGGGAGGGACGGTCTCGTCTTCTTCGTCAAGCTCTTCAGGCGGAAGTCAGTCTGCGACGACCTTTTCCGGCGGCGGAGCTCCGATTGTGGGGATCGGCTGCTCGCATACGGGAAGCTCGATTACGATCCTGAACGAGCAGCTGACGTATCAGACGTGGGAGTTTATCTACGATCCCAGGATCGAGCAGCTGAAGGCCAAAGCAGCTCTGCTGGGAGGAGGCTCGAGCTCGGGGTTCGGCTCCAGCTCCTCTTCGGGATCCGGATTCGGTTCTGGCTCGTCCCCGAGCTCAGGATTCGGATCGAGCCCGTCCTCCAGCCCATCGTCAGGCTTCGGTAGCCCGTCGTCAGGTTTCGGCTCGGGCTCTTCGGGCAGCTCTCCTCCCCCTGCTCCCCCTACCAGTAATCCGCAGTAACGCTCTCAGGCCTGTTTTGCCTGCCAGAGGGCGATGGAGGCTCCGGTGGGATCGACGAGCATGGAGAACCAGCCGTGACCGGGTACTTCCTGCTCGCGCATGAGGATCTTTGCGCCCAGGGAGATGGCCTTGTCGGTCGAGGCCTTGAGGTCTTCGACGCCGATGTAAGGGAGCCAGGCGGTAGCGGGTCCCTGCATGGAGTACATTCCACCGCCGGGGCCGCTGGAAGGTTTGAAGAGCGAGTAGACGCCTGCGGGGGCACCCATATCGACATCGTCGAAGGTCCAGCCGCAGAGCTGGCCGTAGAAGTCTTTCGCCTTTGCGAGATCGGGAGTGTTGAGCTCCATGTGGACGAAGGGTTGAGCCATGAGAGAAGTCTCCTTGCGAAGCATAGTAACGAAGGGCTACTGACAGCATCCTGTCAGGATTGACAGGGATACAATGCGGTCCATGCTACTCCGACTGGAGAAGAGGCGGGTGGTAGGTTCGATCAATTTTCAGAAGATTTTGTGACCGGCGAGAGGCTAATTCTCTGAGCCAGGCCTTCGCTTCTTTCCAGAGGCGCTGGGAGGTACTACGGCAGGACGGCGTATGGGGACGAGGCCCGCGGCAGAGGAGCCCTGCTGTTGCATCCTGGCGAGCATCTCGGTCCTGACATAGTCGACGAACCCCTGCATCTGCCGGTTCATCTCCTCCATGCGCTCGCGCATCTGCAGGATGACAGCGATGCCAGCGATGTTGACGCCCAGATCTCGGGCCAGATTGAGGATGAACTCCAGCCGCTCGAGATCCTCATCGGTATAGAGGCGGGTGTTTCCTTCGCTGCGCGAGGGGAGCAGCAGGCCTTCGCGTTCGTAAAGACGGAGGGTCTGAGGATGGATCTGATACATCTCAGCGACCGCCGAGATCATATATGCTCCTTTGCTTTTACGCTTCGTTGCCATGCCCGCCTCGTGGTCCCCTTTCAGCCTGTCGATTTTTTTCCTAAAGAGAGTCTAGCTCGAATGGTTCTGATCAGCGTCAAACAAGTTCAGCAGTTTCTCAGACTCCCGCACCGGATCGGATGCCCGTCATGAAACGAACCTCTCTTGTTCTTCAGATGCTCACCGGAGTTGCTGTAACTACTGCGACGTACGTGCTTACCTCGCGAAGGCGCCGTGGCGCGGACGGGAAACGGTCCGGAGGCCGCGTGGTGCTGATCACGGGAGGATCGCGGGGGCTGGGGCTGGCCCTGGCCGAGCGGTTTGCCCGGGAGGGCAGCCGGCTGGTGCTCACGGCTCGTGACATGGAGGAGCTTACCGAGGCTCGCAATCGGCTGCTGAAGGGCCGGGTGGTTCGCTCGGCGGAGGATGTGCTGCTGATTCCCGCCGATCTTACCGATCAGACGCAGGCGGTAAACCTGGTCGAGCACGCCATCGCGCACTTTGGCCGTATCGATGTGCTGATCAACAATGCCGGCGTGATCGAGGTCGGCCCAGTGGAGGATCAGCCGCTGGAGGCGTATCGGCGCGCCATGGCGACGAATTTTTTTGCTGCGTTGTATATGACACAGTCGGTGCTTCCTTACATGCTCGGCCGAGGCCGCGGGAGGCAGGCGGCGATTGTGAATATCTGTTCGATCGGGGGAAAAGTCGCTGTTCCCCATGTGTTGCCGTATACGGCGAGCAAGTTTGCCCTGGTAGGTTTTTCCGAGGGGCTTCATGCCGAGCTGCGCCATAAGGGGGTACGGGTGACGACGGTTTGTCCGGGGCTGATGCGGACAGGATCGCACGTTCACGCCGGGTTTGTGGGGAATCGGAAGAAGGAAGAACGCTGGTTCTCTCTTGCGGCAACGCTACCGGTGGTGACCGCTTCGGTGAAGCATGCGGCCAATCGTATCTACGATGCGGTGGCCCAGGGACGGGCGGAGATTACGATCACACCGCAGGCGTGGCTGGCCGCTCGCGTGGCGGCGCTGGCTCCTGAGACGACGCAGCGGCTGGCAGGGCTGGTGAATGAGTTCGTTCTTCCCGCACCGCTGGCTCTGGCGCCTCGCTCTGTGCCCGTAGAGAAGTCGGGGAGCGAGGCGGAGGAGGAGGACCAGGGGAAGAGGACGATGGCGCCCTGGGCCTCTCCAGTGAACCAGGTGGTGATGTAACGATCCGGATCAGATCTTGGTAAAGAGCTCTTCGCGAGGATCCTCGGGATTCAGCTTGGCGAATTCACGCAGGATCTCCTTGGAGCGCTCGTCCTGCACCTTCGGAACGGCGATCCGGACTTCGACGATCTGGTCTCCACGTTTGCCTTCGTGAACGGCCGAGGGAACTCCCTTTTCACGCAGGCGAAGCTTCTGGCCGGTCTGGGTTCCCGGCGGAATCTTGAGCTGGGTTCTGCCTCCGCCTTCGTGGGTATCGATAGTGGGGACGTCGATCTTGGCACCGAGCGAGGCTTCAGAGATTGTGACCGGAACAGTTACATAGATGTCATCGCCGGTACGGGTAAAGACCGGGTTGGTTCCAGCCTTGATGATGAGAAAGAGATCTCCGGGAGATCCGCCGTTGAGGCCTGCGTTACCTTTGCCTGCCAGCCGGATGCGCTGGCCGTCACGGGTGCCCGGCTTGATGCGGAACTCGAGCGGCTCTTTTTTGAGGACGAAGCCTTCACCATTGCAGGTGGTGCAGGTGTTCTGTACCTTACCGGATCCCCCGCAGCGTGGGCACTGGATGTTGAACTTCATGCGGCCGCCCATCTGGGTTACCTGACCGGAGCCGTGGCATTCGGGGCACTCCATGCTGCCGCCAGTCGTGGATTTGCCCTTGCAGGTGGGGCAGACCTCCTGACGCTGAATCTCGAGCCGTGTGATGCCGCCGCGCACGGCGGTCCAGAAGTCGACGCTGACCTGGTACTCGAGATCAGTGCCGGGCTGGGGTCCGCGCGAGGCAGTGTTGCGACCTCCGGAGAACATCTGGCTGAAGATGTCGCGGAATCCGCCACCGCTGCCACCGCCGCTCGGTTCCTGTCGGCCGCCGCCGGAGTTGAAGTCGGAGAAGTCGAAGCCAGAGAAGTCGAAGGGAACCTCCTGGGCTCCGCCTCGGCCTGCTTGTGCACCGCCGGGGAACCCTGCACCGCCTCCGTAGCCTCCACGTGCCGCAGCTTCAGCTGCGGCGGGGTCGATGTTGTCGGAGTAGAAGCCGAACTGGTCGTAGATCTTGCGCTTCTTGTCGTCGCTCAGGACGTCATTGGCCTCGGAGATCTCCTTGAACTTTTCCTCCGCCTTCTTGTCTCCCGGGTTTACGTCGGGATGGTATTTGCGCGCGGCTTTGCGAAACGCCTTGCGAATCTCGTCCGCGGTCGCTGTCTTCTTTACTCCAAGTATTCCGTAGTAGTCCTTTGTCTTCGCTGTCGCCATAGTTTTGTCTAATTATCTAACTTCTCTGTTTGCTGCAGCCATCCATTCCGGTGGTCTCCGATAATCTACAGGAGAAGCCGCTATGCACTTCGCAGCAAGCGATGTTCGCTCCGCCGTCGATCGACAGGCTTCGCCGGTACTTGCGCTCTGGGCTTCCCGGGGTTTGGTTGTGCTTGCGCTGCTAGCCCAGATCTTCATAGCCTTTCGGTTCTGGGCGCTTACCTGGGACGATTCCGCGATCACGCTCGGGTTCTCGCAGACCTTTGCGCACACAGGCCGGATTGAGCCGACACCCGGCTCCGGGATCGTCGAAGGATACTCGACGACGCTGTGGATGCTCCTGATGGCCGCGGCCGCCAAGGTCATCTCCAGCCCGGTTGCGCTGCTTGTTTTCGCCAAGATCTCAACCCTCGTTCTGAATCTCATCAACATTCTGCTGATCCGGTACTGGTTCGCTTCCTGGACCACGGAGACGCTTGCCAATCTCGTTGCCGGTACTGTCGGTTGCACGCTGATGTTCTACGAGACCATCAACGGCATGGAAACCCCTCTCATCATGACGCTCGTTCTGGTGATGCTGATTCTTTTTCCTGCCGTCAGCCGGGCCGGACGCTTCTGGTATATCGTCGCCGGTTCGGCGCTTCTGCTGATGCGATGGGAGGCGGCGTGGCTGCTGGCCCCATTTGTCCTGGCCGAGCGGAACCGTCGTCGCGTGGTGCTCCCCGTATTGTGCTGGACTCTCCTCTTCGTTGCTTCGAACGCGGTGCGCTGGCTTTACTTCGGTGATTTGCTGCCGAATACGGTGATTGCCAAGCAGGGCTTTCCTTACTCGGCGCCGAGCCTGCGGCAGGGAATCGCGAACCATCTCCTGGAGCCGATTCGCATTTTCTATTCCGCGAAGCTTCTGCTGGCGGTGCTTGTGGTGTATGCCGTGTACAGGCTCTTCATGGCCAAGATGCCAGCCTACTCGTTCGATCGGCTGAAGCAGGCTTTTCATGAATCGTGGCAGCTGAGCTTCACAGTGCTGTTTCTCCTGTTCTCCTTCGTGTTGAGCACGGCCATCGGGCCTAACTGGGGGCCGGAGTTCCGCTCCTTTTACGCTGCCTGGCCCTTTCTGGTTGGCCTGCTGCTGCTTCCTGTCGCGCCGAACCTTACTCCCAAAGCTCTGGGGTGGGTGACGGTTGCGCTTTGCCTGTTTACGGTCCTCCGCATGGGTGCTCGTATCCAGCCTCTGCGGTCCGAGAAGGCTCCGCTTTATATGCCGCGTATTACCGTCGACCGGGTCGGAGTCGCGGCACCGATTCTTGCCGAGTTGCAAGAGATGACCCGACAGCCTGTTCTTACCTATGCCGCCGCCGATATGGGAGCGGTCATGCTCTACAGCCGCAACGTTCATGTGATCGACCTTGGACTTCTCTGCGATCGCGTGCTCGCGCATCAGAGGTTCGCCGCGATCCGGCCCTATGTCCTTCAGCAGCGGAAGCCCGATGTCATCGAGATCCACGAGGTCTTTACCCAGGCGACCGGCCTGCCTGGCGATGCGGAGTTCCTTGAGAACTACCGCCCGGTCTACATCCAGGGAATCCGGTTCTTTCTTAGCCGGCGATATCTCCAGGCGATTCCTCAATCCCGTCTGACGGAGAAGAGATTCCGGCCCGATGGATATCCCCAGGACACCGAAGGCGAGGCATTTCGACGATCCAATGCGCCGTATCCTTACCTTCCTGTGGACTACGCTCTGAACCAGACCTTTCATACCTACCTCGTGTTGCAGTAATGCTTCACTCCGCCTGGCAGGTGGGACACCAGAACAGATTTCGCCCTGCTACCTCCTGCTTCTTCACGATAGTTCCGCAAACGAAGCAGGGAAGACCGTTGCGCCGGTAGACGTAGTGCGCCTCTTCCTTGAGAGCCTTTCCGCGTTTATGCGGACGGTCCGTGGGCTTTGTGGTGATGATCCTGCGGTCGATCATCGCCGCAGGCATCAGGGCTCCCGCATCCTTCCATATCGACTGCAGCGTCTGCTCCGCTACATCTTTGCCGGGACGGAAGGGGCTGAGACGCGCGCGATAGAGAAGCTCGGCGCGAAAGATGTTTCCAATACCGGCAAACATGGTCTGGTCCATCAATAGCTCGCCGATGGACTTTCGGCTCTTGTGCACCTTGGCGATCATCTTCTCCGGGCCGTCGCTGTTGAGCGGGTCGGGGCCGAGACGGTTGGTCAGCTCATCCCACTTCTCCTGGGTGTAGAGCGAGCAGTCCATGGGGCCGCGAAGCTCGACCCAGGCGATCTGCTCGGGGTCGAGATGACCGGTGCCGTCGTCCTCGGAGTACCAGGCGTGGCGCTTGCTCTCACCAGGGATCGCGGGTTTCTTGACCGCGGCAGCGTTCCACATGCGCAGTCGCAGAGCTCCTTTGACCGGAGGCAGAGGGCCGGAGCCTTCAGTGAAGTCGCCCTGCAGGCCCAGGTGGACATGCAGAATGCGGTCCTTGCCGAAGTCGTAGCCGAGGTGCTTGCCGACGGCGAGTACGCGCTCGAGCTTGCGTCCGTCGATCACATCTGCGTCGGTGAAGCGGCCCTGCGGGCCATCGACACGGACCGGTCTTCCCGCAAAAGCCTCCTGATGCCGCGCGGCCCAGCGGTGAATCTCATTTCCCTCAGGCATTGTTCCTTCCGTCTCCAAAACAGTCCAGACGAACGATGGCGACGGTACTGGCCAACACCAGAGACTACCGTCGCCCGAAAACCCATACCGCATTTTGAAACCGTTACCGCAGAACTCTACTTCCCAACCAGAACCACTGCGTTAGTTCCAGATCTGCTTCGCTTCGATTGCCTCGATCGAAAACATCTGGTCCGGCTCCATCTGCTGCATCCTGCGCACGAAGTGCTCAGCCTCTTCGCGCGTATCGAACATCATGCGGTTATAAAGTTGTCCCGCACGCACCTGATCACATCTCCACATCGTCTCGGTCATCGCCTTGCCTCCTGTGTATCGATTGAGTTCCAGGTTTTCTAACCACATCAGATCGGAGACTTCTTCGCTACGATTTTTACTGCTATCCACGTTCAACACCTTTCCTGGAAGTAAGTAGTGCATTCCTACAATCCATCAGGGCCTGTAAAACGAGAGGGGCAACCCACCTGAGGATCCGCCCCTCTCTTTGCTGCATACCTCTACGACCAGTACATCTTCGTTGAAGACCGACTTACTTCTTTTCGTCGACGTCAACATACTCTGCATCAATCACACCGTCGTCCTTCTTCGGCTCTTCGGTGGATTCAGACTGGGCGGCCTGCTCGGTTGGCTGAGCGGCGTTCGCCTTGTACATCACCTCTGCAAGCTTATGGCTCGCAGTAGTTAGACGCTCACGTGCCGAATTCAGCTCACTGGCGCTGGGGGTCCCGGCAAGCGTTTTCTTTGCATCCTCGAGGGCGGATTCGACATCGCTCTTGTCCGATCCGGAGACCTTGTCGCCGGCGTCCTTGATCATCTTCTCGACGTTGTAGACCATCGAGTCGAGGCCGTTGCGCGCTTCGATTGTTTCGCGCTGTTCCTTATCCTCGGCGGCATGCGCCTCGGCGTCCTTGGCCATGCGCTCGACCTCTTCCGAGCTGAGGCCCGAGGAGCTGGTGATGGTGATCTTCTGATCCTTGCCGGTGGCGTTGTCCTTCGCGGTTACGTTCAGGATGCCGTTGGCGTCGATGTCGAAGGTCACCTCGATCTGGGGCACGCCGCGCGGAGCAGGCGGAATGCCGCTCAGCTTGAATTTGCCCAGAGTACGGTTCTGCGCCGCCATGGGACGCTCGCCCTGGAGAACGTGAACCTCAACCTCGGTCTGCGAGTCAGCAGCCGTGGAGAAGGTCTCGGTCTTCTTGGTCGGAATCGTCGTGTTGCGAGTAATCATCGGAGTCGCCACGCCGCCCATGGTCTCAATCGACAGGGTCAGCGGGGTAACGTCGAGCAGAAGCAGGTCTTTTACGTCGCCTGCGAGAACACCGGCCTGAACAGCTGCACCGATCGCGACGACCTCGTCAGGGTTGACACCCTTATGAGGCTCCTTGCCGAAGAGCTCCTTAACCAGCTGCTGAATCTTCGGCATGCGGGTCTGTCCGCCGACGAGAACGACCTCGTCGATCTTGCTGGCGTCGACGCCCGCATCCTTCATCGCCTGCTTGCAGGGTCCGATCGAACGCTGCAGCAGGTCATCGACCAGGCTCTCGAGCTTGGCGCGGGTCAGCTTGCGGACGAGGTGCTTCGGCCCGCTGGCATCGGCCGTGATGAACGGCAGGTTGATCTCGGTCTCCTGCGCGGTTGAAAGCTCGATCTTGGCGCGCTCGGCTCCGTCCTTGAGACGCTGCAAGGCCATCTCGTTGCCCTTCGAGGTCAGGTCGAGACCACTCTCGGTCTTGAACTCGGAGATGAGCCAGTCGACGATACGCTGGTCGAGGTTGTCGCCGCCCAGGTGCGTGTCGCCGTTGGTGGACTTCACCTCGATGACGCCTTCGCCGACCTCGAGGATCGAGATATCGAAGGTACCGCCGCCGAAGTCGTACACGGCGATGGTCTCGTCCTTCTTCTTGTCGAGGCCGTAGGCCAGTGCTGCCGCCGTTGGCTCGTTTACGATTCGCTTGACGTCGAGACCGGCGATCTTGCCGGCGTCTTTGGTCGCCTGGCGCTGCGCGTCGTTGAAGTACGCCGGGACCGTGATGACAGCCTCGGTGACGCTCGAGCCCAGATAGTCCTCAGCGGCCTTCTTCAGCTTCTGAAGGATCATGGCCGAGACCTCGGGCGGAGTGTATTCCTTGCCCTGCGCCACGACGGCGATATGGTCGCCCTGCTTGACGACCTTGTAGGGCACCATCTTCATCTCGTCGTTTACTTCGTCATAACGACGACCCATAAACCGCTTGATCGAATAGATCGTGTTCTCAGGGTTCGTAATCGCCTGGCGCTTGGCCACCTGGCCCACGAGGCGCTCGCCGCTCTTCGTAAAGGCGACGATGGACGGAGTCGTGCGCCCTCCCTCTTCGTTCGGTATTACCTTCGGCTCGCCGCCTTCCATAACGGCCACGCACGAGTTGGTCGTTCCGAGGTCAATGCCAATAATCTTTCCCATTGCTTGTCTCTCCCCATCGCTGGCCACAGGCTGATCGTGGCCCGGAATCTTGTTGACTCCAGTAGATGTTCTCACCTTGAGTCACTTACTGTCAATATATATGATGTTCTTTACAACAAGAAGGTGCATCCCATTCCAGCTTTCCAGCTCGGCCTGAATATGAGAGGCAACTAATTTATTTTCAATTAGTTACTTTTGTTGTGCTTGTTTATCGTTGAAGCAGCATGCTTTGCCAACCGCTGGCTCGCCCTTGAGGATGAGGCGGCGGGAGGGATGTCCTGTCTGAAGCATCTGATCGGCCCGAAAACACTGCCAGTGAGGATTGAGATGCTGGTGCCGGTTGAGTCGTGGGCCATTTTACGAGGAAAAGACTACAGTTTCTGGTTCATCCACCTCAAATCATTCATTGTGCGTCCTACTCTTTTTACGGGGTGATTTCCGTTTTTCGAATCGGGATTTGAACAAGAGTCCCAACATCTGTTAGTTTCGCCAACCGAAAGGCTTGACGATGTCCAGCGCTGCGACTCTACCAGCCGACCACTCTGCCGAGGCCAGGCAAGGCGTAAACCCTTGGCTTATTGCGGCTTCGGTAATGCTGGCCACCTTTATGGAGGTGCTCGACACCGCCATCGCTTCGGTGGCATTGCCTTACATTGCCGGATCGTTGTCGGCTTCGAACGATGAAGCGACCTGGGTATTGACCAGCTATCTGGTTGCGAATGCGATCGTGCTGCCGGCGAGTAACTGGTGTTCACTGCGTTTTGGGCGGAAGAAGTTTCTCATCACCTGCGTCATTATCTTCACCATCGCCAGCTTTGCCTGCGGAGCCGCTCCAACCCTGGGGTTCATGCTGCTTGCCCGCATCGTTCAGGGAGCCGGGGGAGGAGCGTTGCAGCCGCTCTCGCAGGCGATTCTCTTCGAATCATTTCCTCCAGCCAAACGAGGAGCCGCCGCCGCCGTCTTCGCCTTTGGAGTCGTGGTGGCTCCGGTGCTGGGGCCGACCCTGGGGGGCTGGCTCACGGATACCTACTCCTGGCGTTACGCCTTTTACATCAATATCCCGGTCGGCATCCTCGCCGTCATCATGATCGGCCGCTTCGTCCACGATCCCCCCTACATCAAGAACGCCAAGGTACCTGCCTTCGACAACCTAGGCTTCGGAGCCCTGGTCGTGTGGACAGGCCTCCTGCAGATCATCCTCGACAAGGGCCAGGAGGACGACTGGTTCGGAGCCACCTGGATCCGCGTCGCCTTCCCCATCATGATCGCCGCCTTCCTCTGGTGGATACGGATCTCCTGGACGAAGAAGAATCCTCTTGTCAATCTCAAGATCCTCAAGGATCGAAACTTCGCCATTGGGTGCCTCCTGATCTTTTTATTTGGAATAGCAATTTACTCGACGGTAACGGTGCTGCCGCTCTTCTACCAGGAACTGCTCGGTTACACCGCCTTTACCGCCGGCGTCGTCGTTGCGCCTCGCGGCCTGGGAGCCATCTGTGGCATGCCGGTCATTGGGTATCTCTCCAATAAAGTGGACCCACGGTATCTGCTTACCTTCGGTTTTGTAATTTTTGGGCTTACAACACTGTATTTCGGCAGTATTACGCTGCAAGTCTCTCCGACGACCCTTCTGGTTCCCATTCTGATCACGGGCTTTGGCCTGAGCTTCGTCTTTGTGCCGATCACCACGGCCGCCTATGGAACGCTGCCGAATGAGCAGATGGGCAATGCCAGCGGCCTGTTCAACCTGATGCGGAACGTGGGGGGATCGATTGGGATTTCGGTGGCGCAGACGCTTCTGACGCGCCGGGCGGCGGTGCATCAGAACCTGATCGTCAACTCGGTCCCGATTACGGGTCAGCAGTTCCAGAATTCGGTACAGGATACGACGGGATTTCTGTCGGGATATTTCGGGCCGGCGAACGCAGCAGCGCCTGCGCAGGCCACGCTCTACCGTGAACTTTTGCGCCAGGCTTCCAGTTGGGCTTTTGTGGATGTCTTTCGCTGGCTTTCGCTGCTAAGCTTTGCTTGTGTGGCCGCTGTCTGGATGCTGAAGAAGGTGAAGCCGGGGAAGGCACCGGTTGGAGCCCACTAAGCACGGAAAGACCCCGGTTCGCATGGGAAAGCATTTGCCGGGCTCCTCCCCTACCGGCTGCGATAAACTCGATGTTTGCGAGTGCGTCGATGTTTGGCGAGTTGCAGGTCTGTAGGAACGAAATGAATCAGCTGGTACAGCTTCTGTTTTGGATCGCGGCGATCGGCACGGTGACATCAACGATCTACTGCCTGATGGTTATCGGGGCGGCGATTCGGTTTGGGGTGCGCCGGCGACGCGACGACCGGGCTGCCAGAGTCTCCAACTTTCTTCCTCCTGTAAGCGTGCTGAAGCCGCTGCATGGGACCGAGGAGGGGCTGGAGCAGAACCTCGAGAGCTTCTTCCAGCAGGATTATCCGGAGTTTGAGCTGTTGTTTTGCGCCCGGCATGACGGTGATGCCGGACTGCGGCTGGCGCAGGAGGTCGGGAAGCGATATCCGGCGGTGGAGGCAAGATACGTGATCTGCGGAGAGCCGCCGGCCCAGTTCCACAACGCGAAGGTCTTTTCGCTGGCAAAGATGGACTCCGTGGCGAAACACGAGATCTACATCACCAGCGACGCGGATGCTCGCGTGACTCCGGACTACCTGCGAAAGATGGTGCAGAACCTGAAGGATCCGCGGGTCGGCCTGGCTTCGAGCATCTACCTGGGAACTGTCCATCGCGGCTCGGCGGCGCGGTTCTCTTCGCAGCTGGACGCAATGGGCAAGAGCGTGGAGATGAGCTCGGGCGTAATGGTCGCCGACATGATAGAGGGAACGAAGTTCGCGCTGGGTGTGACGATGGCGGTGCGGAAGGAGTCGTTTACGCTGGCCGGGGGATTCGAGGAGCTGGGCCAGTTTTATGCGGACGACTTTGTACTGGGCAATCGACTGGCGACTAGAGGAGTGGGGGTGCGGCTGGCGACGCATGTGATCCGGCTGCTAGTGGAGGATACGCCGTTCGAGGTGTCCTTTAGAAACCAGCTGCGATGGATGCAGAGTACGCGGCGCTCGCGTCCGTGGGGGCATCTGGGCAGCGGTCTGACCTTCGCGATGCCGTTTGGCCTGCTGGGCCTGCTGTGGGGAGTACTGAGTGGTCATACGGCCCTGGGGCTGGTGTGGCTGGCTGTGATGGTGGTGAATCGCTGGGTGCAGGCCGGAGTTGTGCTGCGGGTTATGGGAGATTCGGGCTGGGTGCGCGGGATGCTGATCTACCCTCTGCGCGACCTGCTGGGGAGTTTGCTGTGGGTGGGCAGTTATGGGGGAGACCGGTTCTACTATCGCGGACAGACCTATCGGCTGCGCGAGGGAGGCCGGGTAGAGGCTCCGTAGGGGGCCTGGCCGTTGTTTCCTCAGTGGTTGGTGAGAACGGTCTTGCCGCCGGTCGAGGCCAGTGTGTGGACGGGGCCGAAGGGCGTAAGATCGCCGGTCCGGGTGGCCGGGCTGTAGGTGAACAGGAAGATGCGGCCGGGACCGGACCACAGGCGGTGCAGAGAGTCCTCGGTTTCAAAGACGCGTGGCGAATCGGGCCAGAAGGCTCCGTACCAGAGCCCATTGACGTTTCCGTTGATCAGATGAAGCTGGTGGCGCGTGTAGAAGATCAGCGACGAGCCTGAGGTGAGCTCGCCGTCGAGGATGATCCGGTCAGAGGGCTGAATGCCGGCTCGATCGATCGCCATGGCGAGGTCGCGGGAGCCGAGGATGGGATAAAACCGGACAAGGCCCTCATGCGCGGCAAGCAGGGTGACAATCATCGCGCCGGCCAGGGTGAGGTTGGCGGTGCAGAACAGGCCGCGGCGGCGCAGGAGATAGCTTGCCGGGCCGATGGCGATCATACTGAGGGCGACTGCGGCCAGCGGCCCGCGGAAGAGTCCCATCGCGGCTCCGGTGAGGTCGAAGATGTGGCCCAGGGAGAGGTTGTAGAACGTGGGGTTTGCAGCCAGTAGAGAGGCGATGTCTGTACCGGGCGCGGGACGTGGCGCGGCGAAGACAAAGTATCCGCAGACGAGGCCGACGAAGACGGTGAGAGGGACGAGGAACCAAAGGGTCCAGGCAAGAGCGCTGGAGCGCGCGGAGGAGTGTTCGGCGTATCGGTCAGTGTCGGCGCGGGCCAGCAGTCCGGCGGCCATCAGGGCGAGTGCGGGAAGGGCTGGGAGGTTGTAGTACTCCTGGCGGCTGGAGAGGGTGAAGAAGCCGAGGACGAGGAGGATCCAGAGCAGAAGGGAGAGTGCTGCCTCCTGCTGGGGTGTGGAGAGGGTGGAGCGGAGGCGGAGGTTGCGGATGTGGCCGACGCAGGCGGGGAGGAAGAATGCCGTCCAGGGCATGATCCACAGAGCACTCAGGAGCCAGAACAGCGGGATGGGAACCTGGCCGTAGTCATGCGGGATGCGTCGTCCGAGGAAGCGGGCGATGTGCTCGTTGTAGAGATAGAACCATGCCCAGCCGCCTTGCTGGGGAAGGCCGAGGCCTGGGGGAAGGTTGATGGCAGGGGTTCGCATGGCGGCAAGGATGTGCCAGGGGGCGGCAATGGCCAGAAAGACAGCGACGGAGACCGTCAGATGCAGCCGAAGGAGCAGCCGGAGCTGACGGGTGAGCGCGAGGTACGCCAGAGCGAAGGCGATGGGAAAGATGAGACCGATCAACCCCTTGGTAAGGACGTTGAGCGCCATGACGGCGGCAAAGCCCGCGCAGGGCACGAGAGCGGAGCGATTGTCGTGGATGCGGTCCAGAGCGATCAGGAAGAGGTGGACCCCCAGGGTCATCCAGAGTGCGAGCAGGATGTCAGGGATATAGAAGCGTGTGTAAAGGTATGGTCCAAGGCTGGTGGCTAGTGCGAGGGCGGCGTAGAATCCTCCGCGATCCGGAGCATTTGCCGGGGAGGCGGAGCGGAAGAGGCGAATGCCGAGAGCATAGACGGAGAGAAAGAGCGCAAGCACGCCGACGGCGAGAGGAAGACGGGCGGCCCAGTCGTGGGCACCGAAGACGCGCATGGACGCGGCGGCCATCCAGTACATCAGCGGAGGCTTGTCGAAGAAACGGACACCATTGATGTAAGGGGTGACATAGTCGTGGCGCACGAGCATCTCGCGGGCGATCTCGGTGTAGATAGAGTCGACGTCATCGAGCAGGCCCGGGGTGAAAAGGCCGCCGATCTGCAGAATCATCCAGGCGAGGACGATGACTGCAATCGATTGTCCGCTCCACGACCGTTGCCTGCGCTCGGCGGCCGCTTCGAGGGGCGAGGACGAAGCGACAGTCGGCATCTCAGCGGCGGGGCCGGCGTGAGTGGCGACGAGTTGGGCGATGCTTATATTCACGGATGGTCCAGAGACTGATCGAGAGGGCGATCGGTAAACAGAGCCTTGCCCGAGGTCTCTGCAAGAAGAATCTTATTTCCGCCAAGAAGACGGTCGACCTCGTCTCGCTTTTCCAGGGGGACGAAGAGGATCTTACGCTGGCCGGTTCCCCAGCGCTTCAGCAGGTCCTCATGGGTCAGAAAGACCGGCGGAGCGTCGGGGAAGGTAGAGCCGAAGAGCATGGATGTGGAGCGTCCGTCGACGAGGTAGACGACTTTGCCAAGGTAGAAGGGGATCGAAGAGCCGTAGGACTGGTCGCCGAAGAGCAGGATCTCGCTGTTGCG
>DATHJA010000145.1:0-2535 GCA_035316475.1 Edaphobacter sp.
TCGATCTTGAATCTTCTCCGCATTCTGAAGGGCGCTGCGTTCACCGGCGTCACCGCAATCGAGCGTGTGACAGGCCATGACGTTCCTCAAAACCGGCTGCACGAGATCGAGAACTTTCTCGTCCTTCAACATGCCAGCGCGCTGGGGACCGCGATCCACACGACGCCGCTGTTCGCCGCTCTGAAGCAGGCGGTGCCCTCGGCGCACATTGCCGTCGTTGCGAGTGGGTTTTCCTATGACGTGCTGCGACACAATCCCAACATCGACACGCTGATCGTTACGCCAAGTCCGCTGAAGGATGTGAAGGCCTCCATCCAGCCGCTGCGGCGCCAGTTTCCATTTCGCGGCTCGACGCCCTTTGCGACACTTACCCCGCTGGGCAACGAGCGCACCATGGCCGTCCTGCAGATGCTGCTGGGCGGAGCTTCGACGCGAGTGGGCTTCACGGTCCTGCCCGAGCTCTATCGTGTTCCTCTCCGCTTCGATCCGGCAAAGAGCCAGATTGCCAACAATCTGCGCATCGTAGAGGCTCTCGGTCACAGCGTCTCGCACTCCGAGCCCAGGATCTTCTTCAGCGAACAGGACGAGGCCTTCGCCCGCGACCTTCTCCGCGCCGCGGGAGTAGAAGAGGGCCAGCCGGTCGCCGCCTTCGTCACCCAGACCAGCGTCACCCAGCGCAAGAGCTGGCGTCCCGAGCGCTTTCGCGAGGTGGCTAACTTTCTCAGGGAGCGCTACGGCGCGCACATTCTTTTCGTTGGCACCGCCGCGGAGTCGCCAGCCATCGACGAGCTGCGCAGCGGCCTTCCATTCACCACGACCAATGCCGCCGGCAAGACGAACCTGCCGCAGCTGACCGCGCTCATGAGCCTCTGCGCCATCGGTCTCACCCTCGATACAGGGCCGCTCCACGTAGGCCGCGCCGCCGGACTTCCCATGGTCATCATCGCGCCGGCGTGGTCTCCGCCCATCGAGTGGCTTCCCGTGGACAACGACAGATTCCGCATCCTGAAGAACGCCGATATGCCTGCGGCTACGCCGGACTACATCATCGATGAGGTCAGCGTTGACGAGGTCAAATCAGCGCTCACTGACTTGCTCTCGCGCCATACTCGCTGAAGCGTAATCTCAGCGTTTTGCAAGCTCATTGAGGAAGGTGAAGAACTCCGGGAACGAGATCGCCGCGGCTTCGGCTCCGTGGATGATGTTCTCGCTCGTCGCCCGCAGCGCCGCGATGGCAAAGGCCATGGCGATCCTGTGATCGTGGCCCGAGTCAATCTCCGCTCCATGAAGCTGCTGGCCTCCCGGTACGGCAAGGCCGTCCTCAAATTCCGTCAGCTCCGCACCCATTGCCTTCAGGTTCTTGACTACGAGCGCGATGCGATCTGACTCTTTGACCCGCAGCTCCTTCGCGTCGCGGATCACGATTCCATCCCGCGTATACGGAGCGATGGCGGCCAGAACAGGAAGCTCATCGATCAGCTGCGCCGAGAGCGCTCCAGTGATCTCGGCGCCCTTCAGTCCTTCGGCGGAGCAATTCACCTGAATGGTTCCGATCATTTCCCCGTGATGCTCTTCGACCATCAGGACCTTGATCTTGCCGCCGAGAGTTGTGATCACGTCCAGCAGGGCAGCACGCGTGGGGTTCATTCCCAGCGAGTCGAGCACGAGGTTCGAATCAGGAAACAAAAGCGCAGCCGACAGAAAGAATGCAGCGGAGGAGATATCGCCCGGAACCGTAGCCTCAATCGCCTTCAATTTTTGCCCGCCAGCGATGCTCAGCCGCTCGCCCGTTCGTGTCAGGGTGGCACCGAAGGCCTTCAGGGCGTGTTCGGAGTGGTCGCGCGTTCTGACCGCCTCCGAAAGGCTCGTCGTTCCTTCGGCCTGCAAACCGGCAAACAAAACTGCGGTCTTCACCTGTGCCGAAGGGATCGGCGTCTCGAAGTCGATCGCCTTCAGCGGGCCGCCGTGGACCGTCATCGGCGCATGTCCGTCGGTCAAATCGATCTTTGCGCCCATCGCGCTCAGAGGCTTGCGGATGCGCTCCATCGGGCGCATCGTCAGCGATTCGTCGCCGATCATCGTGAAGGTATGCGGATGCGGTGCAATCAGCCCGGCCAGCATACGCATGGTGCTTCCGGAGTTCCCGCAGTCGAGCTCGGCCGCCGGCGGCCGGAACGCGCCTGCTGCTCCGGTGACTTCGATGGAGGTGCCGTTCTTGACGACCGTGGCTCCCAGTGCCTCCATACAGCTCAACGTCGAGTGGGGATCGGCCCCGGTCGAGAAGTTCGAGAGTCGCGTCGTTCCCTCTGCCAGGCCAGCCAGCATGGCGTAGCGATGCGAGATGGATTTGTCACCGGGAACCGTAACAGAGCCCTGAAAGCTGCGGGCGGGGCGAACAATCTGTGTGGTGGAGGATGCGTTCGGCTGAGTAATTGTGGAGGACATTACTTTTATCCTAACCTTTCTCCCACTGGCGTTGATACACTGCATCCCGGCGTAGCATTCACCTCGGGCCCTTCGATCGAACCCACGATC
>DATHJA010000146.1:0-2853 GCA_035316475.1 Edaphobacter sp.
ATGCAGTCCTGCCCTACTACAGCGATATGGCGCTGCCGCTTCAGTTGACGCGCCGCATCCACCGCCCCTAAGGCGCTGGTGTCTGTCGCCGCGGCAATCAAAATATGCCTGTCCTTGGGATGCTTCTTCAGGTGTTCGCCGATCAGCTTCGCGCTGGTCTCCCTTATGCCGCGGCCATCCAGACGAAGAAACGCATCCGCGGGAAGGTTTGGAAACGCGGAGCGCATCGCCTCAATGGCCCCGGAGATGCGGCCCTGCACCAGAAGACCGGCCTCCGGCAGGTCGAGCCCAATCACCCGGTCCACCTTGCCGCTCCACTCCTCCTGCGCGTACCGCACCAGCATCTCGCCTGCCTCCACGCCCACTCGGTAGTTATCCACCCCAAAGTAGGTCGCGTTGGGATGCGGAATATCGATGGCAATTAAAGGGATATTCGACGCGGCCACCTTATCTCCGATAATCGCGGCAACAGACTGCTCCACATTGAACTCGATAATCAGGTCCACTTGTTTGCGGATAAACTCCTCCGCGTTCTGCACCGCGGTCGCCGCGTCGTAATGGTTGTCGAGCTCGATCAGATCGATCCCCGAAGCTGATGCAGCCTCGCGCAGGCTCTTCGTCACCTCTTCGGAGAACGGCATGTCTGCGCTCTGGCCGGCGAAGCCGAAGCGGAGCTTCTTCGGTCGCATCACATGGCGATACATGCCATCGGGCGACTGCGCCAGGTACCCGCGATGCACCAGCGTCTTCAGAACGCGATAGACCGTTGTCTTGGAGATGCGGGTGCGACGATGGATCACCTCGAGCGACATCGGACGGTTCTCGGCCTGCAACAGCTCGAGGATATCCAGCGATTTTGAAAGGACAGGGATAAGGTAAAGACGCTTCGATGTCTTGGCCAACGCGGGCGGCTCCTATAGCTCAGCTTCTAGCTCAGCTTCGGACCATTATCACCCGAGCCCGCATTGCATCAGCAAGAACCCTCAGGCGTAGCTCGAAACAGCACCCTGGTTCTTCTTAGCCCGCTCGCCGGAGATCCTCTCCACATAGCCGCTCTCGCGGAGCTCACGCAGAGGATCAGCCGGAAGCCCCCGAGCCTCTTTCCACGCCCGCACCATCGGCCGCACATCGGTCCAGAAGCTGTCCCGGAACAGCTCCTCGGCCTCCACCAGGCGGCACTCGTCCTGCAACGCCGACAGCGCCTCCCCGTCAATCAACACCGCTTTTGCAAACAGCTCCTGAGCCGTCACCACCGTCTGAACCATCGCCTCCATCTTGCCCTTCAGGTTATGGCTCTGGTCGATCATGTAGGCAATCTCGTCGGTCGTCGAAGCCGGTGCGCTCAAAATCTCATGGAAGATCCGGAAGACCTGGTAAGGATCGATCGAGCCCAGCGTCAGGTCGTCGTCCGCATACTTACGGTCGTTGAAGTGGAAGCCGCCCAGCTCATCTACATGCAGCAGCCACGCCACAATCTGCTCGATATTGGTGCCGGGATAGTGGTGCCCCGTATCCACCAGGACCTTCGCCCGCGGACCCGCCCTCTGTGCCAGGTGAAGCGCCATCCCCCAGTCGGCGATATCCGTGTGATAGAACGCCGGCTCAAAGGGCTTGTACTCGATCAGCAGCCGCTGATCATCGCTGGTCGCCGCGTGCATCGCTCCCAGCACCTCCTCCATCCAGCCGATCCTCCGGCGGATGGAGGAGGTGCCCGGATAGTTGGACCCGTCGGAGACCCAGATGGAGATATCGCGGCTGCCCAGCGCGCGGCCAATCTCCACCGATTCCAGCAGGTGCCCGAGCGCCATCTTGCGGACCTCCGCATTCGGATTCGCGATCGAGCCGAACTTGTACTCCTGCGACTGAAAGAGATTCGGGTTGATGGAACCCGCCTTTACACCATGACGTTTCTCAAGCGAGCGAATCTTCTCCACGTCCGCCGTGCCATTCGGCAAGTCCCACAGAACATGCAGCGCCACCGTGGGGCTCGCTCCAGTCAGCCGGTTCACCTCTCCGGCATCGGCAAACTTCTCTTCAATGGTCGTCGCGGCGGCGTTCTGAACAAACTTGCCGAAACGCGTCCCCGTATTCGCAAAGCCCCAGGAAGGAATCTCGATGCGAAAACGGTCCAGAGCTTCCCAGACCCGATCCTGCTTCGACTGCGCTGTTCCAAGGCTCGTCATATGGCGGTTCGTCATAAGGCATGGTTCCCTTTCCGAAAATAAGTCTCTATTGAAACAAAATATTAAGCAAGCGAGCCCTTCCTCTGTCTCTCCGGAACCCGGGCCGCCCCTCCCCTGATCGGATAAGCAGCCTACAATAACAGAAGGTTCGAGCGATTCAACCAGCGGAGATCTTCCGAATGAAGCAACACCTTCGCCTTTCTCTCTTGCTGTTTCTCTTCTGCCCCCTCGCGGCCGGCGGCGCAACAGCTCAGTCTGACGGCCCCTCCGCCGCCGACAAGGCAAAGATCCTCTCCTACATCCACACCAGCTGGAACACCCTCTCCCGCTCGATGTCCAGCTGCAAATCCGTCGTCGACCTCAAGGTCACCACCACACCCGTTCTCTATCTTCCCGCCGGCATGGCAGTCCCCTCCTCGGTCGCGGCCATGCAGCAGCAGTGCAAGGTCGAGGTCCGTAGTCTTCCCCGCAAAATCTCCCACATGGGAGACGTCACCGTCGCCGACGTACCCCAGGAGGGCCTGCTCTACCTTCCTCATCCTTACGTCGTCCCCGGTGGCCGCTTCAACGAGATGTACGGCTGGGACAGCTACTTCATCGTCCTCGGGCTAATCGCCGACCACCGCACCGATCTGGCCCGCGACGTGATCGAGAACTTCTTCTTCGAGAT
>DATHJA010000147.1:0-2084 GCA_035316475.1 Edaphobacter sp.
AACTATCAGGGCCGCACTTTGCCTCATCTTCCCGTCTGCCTGGACTTCAAAGACGGAAAACTGTTTGCAAACGAAAGGCCTGGGCTAGGAGTTGAGCTGGACTTCAAGCAGTTGACCCAGATCGCCGAGTTCACCGAACCCGTCACCGCGCGCGCGCAGACTTACTTCCGTCCGGATGGTTCCATCACCAACTGGTAGATAGCAACGAAGCCACAAACAGCAGTAAGAGTGAGATTAGAAGGCGCATGATACAGAAACGGAACCCGCCCACCGCTCTGCCCATGCGCTACCTCCTCGTCGTCCTTCTCTTCTCAGCTCCGTCGCCTACCTCGACCGGACCAACATCTCGATCGCCGGAATCCAGATCGGCCACGAGTACTCGATCGACAACACCCATCTGGGCTGAATCTTCAGCGCCTTCCTGATCGGATACGCTGTCTTGCAGGTCCCCGCCGGGCTGCTGGCGTATCGCTTCGTTCGCGCGGCTACTTACCTTCGCCGTAGTCTGGTGGGGAATCTTCACCGTTCTCACCACGCTTGTCCCGCCCTCCATCAGCAACGTAGTCCCCGTTCTCATCCTCGTGCGGTTCACGCTCGGCGCCGGCGAGGCCACAATCTATCCCGCCGCAAGCCAGTTCGTGGAGCGGTGGTTCCCCGTGCCGAGCGCGGCAAGGCCAACGGCATCATCTTCGGCGGAGTCGGCGTCGGCTCCGGCTTCACGCCGCCCATTGTTACCGCCATTATCCTGCACTTCGGCTGGCGGTCCTCCTTCTGGTTCAGCGCTCTCTGCGGCATCATCGCAGGCGTCGTCTGGTACCTCGCCGCGCGAGATACTCCGGAAGAGCACCCGCGCGGCGGGGAAAAGGAACTCGCGCTCATTCGAGCCGGGCGCGGGCCGGAGTACACCTCACCCGCCGCGAAGCGCAGCGTCCCCTGGCGTCGCATCTTCTCCAGCAAAAGATCCTCGCTCTCACCCTCAGCTATCTCGCCTTTGGCTATGTCGCTTGGTCTTCTTCGGTTGGTTCTACATCTACCTCGCCCAGGCCCGCGGACTCAACCTCAAGACCAGCGCCGTCTACTCCATCCTTCCCTTCATCGGAATGACCGTCGGTGCCATGGGAGGCGGCGTCGCCAGCGACTGGCTCGCACAGCGCTTCAGCCTACGAACTGGCCGCTGCATCCTCCCCTTCTTCGCCATGGCCACCACCTCCGTACTGCTCATCGCAGGCTCCCGCGTAGAACAAGCGAGTACAGCAGGCATCTTGCTCGCGCTCGGTGCCGGTGTCCTCTACATCGCACAGAGCTGCTTCTGGGCCATCACCGCCGACTTCGCAGGCGAATACGCAGGCCTTGCCTCCGGAATCATGAACATGGGTGCGCAGGTCGGCGGCGCCGTCGCCACATCCCTCACACCATTCCTCGCCGGACGCCTCGGATGGCATACAGCATTCTTCACCTCCGCCGGAATAGCTGTAGTCGGCGCATTGTCGTGGCTGTTAGTCGACCCCACCCGAAGCCTCGCGCTACCAGCCAACGTCCCCGAGCGAACGCTTCAGCAGAACTAGTACGTCGCCCTGCCCCCGCTCAAATCGAACACCGCGCCCGTCGTGAACGAGTTCTCCTCCGACACCAGCCACGCCACCATCGCGCTCACCTCTTCTACTTTAAGAAAGCGCCCGCGCGGAATCTTCGAGAGCATAAAGTCGATGTGCTCCTGGCTCACCTGCTCAAAAATGCGGGTCTTCGCTGCTGCGGGTGTAATGCAGTTCACCGCAATGTTGTGGCTCGCAGTCTCTTTACCGAGCGACTTGGTCAATGCAATCACTCCCGCCTTCGATGCACTGTAACCGGATGCTGTCGGATTGCCTTCCTTGCCGGCGATCGAAGAAATATTCACGATGCGTCCATAGTTGCGTTCGAGCATGCCAGGAACGATCGCGCGACAACAAAGAAATATACCAGTGAGATTGATCTCCATTACCTGGCGCCATGCGTCAATTGGGTACTCCCATGTCTTGAAATTCGGCCCTGCAATCCCTGCACTCGCCACCAGGATGTCGATCGCGCCGTACCGCGTAATCGTG
>DATHJA010000148.1:0-2725 GCA_035316475.1 Edaphobacter sp.
TGCCGCATTTGAGCTAAGGCGGGTCAGGGTGGAAGGGTGTTGTTGCAGGATCTGCCGCAGGAGAGGTTCGTCTCCAAGCTCGGCTGCCTGAGTGAGGCGAAGCCAGGGTGCGCTGCGCTGCATGAGGAGATCGAAGACAGCCGTGTGGCCGAACTGATGTGCGATCATATGCGGCGATTTGGTGAAGCCGAAGCCGTAGATATAGATACTGCCGCCGGATTTTGGATCGTGTTTGGGGAAGTAGCGGTCGCTGACGGTGGTACGAACCGTCTCCGGATCGTTGTTGAGAATGCGCTCCACGAGAGCGAGGTCGCCGATGGCTGAGGCCATGAGGATATCGGCCTGTGCGCCGCGCGAGAGCAGGAAGCGGGCGACATCGTGACGATAGGGCTCTCGCCATTCCATGTATTGCCGGGAGCAGGCCATATATTGAGCGGCGGTCGATTCATGGTCGATATCGCGGGCATCGATCCCGGCTCCATGATCGAGCAAGAGGGCGGCAATTTCGACAGAAGCCGCGAAGTGGAGCGGGAGTTGACCATCGCCGCCTCGTGCATGGACGAGCTGCGGGTCGAGAGTTAAGAGCTCGCGAACGCGGTCGATCATGCCGAGTCGGGCAGCAGCATGGATATTGACGGTGGCACCGTGAGAGATGAGATATTCCGCGAGGCCGGGGCCTGCGGAATCGAGGACTCCGAAACTGCCTGCCCACCAGCTCGTACGCTCGTTGATGTTTGCACCGACGTCGAGAAGGGCGTCGATCATCTCACGGTTTCCTTTTTGAACGGCCGCGATGATGGCGGGGGAGTCGAAGCCATAGTTCGGCAGCGGCTCGTTGATGCTCGATTTCAGGGATGGGTGACGAACCAGGACATCACGAACGAGCGAAGCGTTGTCGGCTTTGATGGCTGCTGTGAGTGCTTCGACGGGGTCTTCGGAGGCGACTTCGATGTGGAGTTTAAGTGCAGGCCAGGTATCGAAACCGTATTCGCGGGCGATGACGTGGAGGGCATCCGCGAGTTTTGGCGTAGGCGAGGTTACACCGACGGCTGCAAAACGAGCTGTGGCGGAGGGGTCTGAAGCAAGGCTCTCCCGTAGAAGGGTATGGGCCTGATTCTTCAGATGTTCGAGGTTGGGGCGCGCGGGAAGTTCGCGTGAGGACATAACTCACTCCTTCTTTAGAGCCCGCGATCCGCTTCGCCGGGCGAGAAGAGAGTGGGTTGTGATGAAACAGATCAGCAAAGGTGGGATGATCCCTTTCCGCGGACGGGGTGCACCCTTGGTGTGCGATTTTGAGATTAGCACCGTGAGTTATTCGGCGTCCAGAGATGGGAGTGCAGGTTGCCGGCTACTCTCTGAGCGATATTTGGATGATTGCAGGTGGTGCTATAAGAGTGACGATGCGGGAGGGTGTGGCTCGATGATGGATGTCCGATGGAGTCGGGTATTGGCGGCGGGAGTGATGGGGCTTGCGTTGCAGGGGCAGGTCTGTCTGGCGCAGGCTGGAGACGCGAAGGCTGCGTGGATGCTGGGGCCGTTTGAGCGGCTTGTGGATGCTCCTGTGATCAGCCCGTTGAAGGAGTCGACGTTTACCGATCCGGTCTCGGGGAAGGTGGTGCACTGGGAGGCTCTGCATACGTTCAACCCGGCGGCGATTGTGAAGGATGGCAAGGTCTATGTGCTGTACCGGGCCGAGGACGATTCGGGGGCGATGATGATCGGCGGGCATACTTCGCGGATCGGGCTGGCGGAGAGTGAGGATGGGATTCACTTCACGCGTCTGCCGGAGCCGGTGCTGTATCCGGCCCGGGATAACCAGCAAGAGAACGAGGTTCCTGGAGGTGTGGAGGACCCGAGGATTGTGGAGAGCGAGGACGGCACTTATGTGCTGACTTACACGCAGTGGGCTCGGGAGAGGAATACATATACGGTTGGGGTGGCGACGTCGCGGGATCTGCGGGTGTGGGCGAAGCATGGTCCGGCGTTCGGAACGACCGGGAAGTATGCGGAGTTGAAGTACAAGTCGGCGGGGATTCTTACGCGGAGGGTTGGGGATCGGCTGATTGCGGCGAAGGTGCAGGGGAAGTACTGGATGTACTGGGGCGAGGTGGAGCTGCGGCTGGCGACGTCGACGGATCTGATTCACTGGTCTCCGGTGGAGGATGCGAAAGGACAGCCGGTGGTTCTGCTGCGCGCGAGGCCGGGGCTGTTCGACAGCGCGTTTCCGGAGAGCGGGCCTCCGCCGCTTCTGACGCGGGACGGGATTGTGGTGACGTATAACGCGAAGAATGCGGAGACGGGCGGCGATCCGAAGCTGGCGCCGGAGACGTACTCGGTGGGAGAGGCGCTGTTTTCGGCGAGCGACCCGAAGCGGCTGCTGGTGAGGACGAAGGAACCGGTGTTCAAGCCGGAGCAGCCGTATGAACGGTCGGGTCAGTACAAAGCGGGGACTACGTTTGCCGAAGGACTGGTGCTGTTCAAGGGACGGTTTTATTTGTACTACGGGTGTGCGGATTCGCGTGTTGCGGTGGCGACGGCTCCGGTGAGGTGATGCTCGGAAGGACGGTTGGGAGTGTCTTGCTGGATGTTTATTTCACAGGTAAATTATTAGGCCTATTGAAATAGGCGGATTTGCGAGTCCGCTTTTCGCACTCGGATGAGGAGTTTCCATGAGGATGAGGCGGTCGGTTTCAGCGGGCCTGGCGGTGGCTTTGTGCGCAGTGGC
>DATHJA010000149.1:0-3085 GCA_035316475.1 Edaphobacter sp.
GCTCGCCCCGAAGGTGCTGCCCTGCTTTTCGCTGATGCCGATGATCGTGTACGGCACGCCGTCGACCCGCAGCTCCTGGCCCAGCGGATCGATCCCCGCAAACAGGTGGTCCTGAATATCGGTCCCGATGATGGCCACGCGCGAAGCATGCTCCTCGTCGGCCTCCGTGAATCCGCGACCCTGCATGATGTTCAGGTTCTGCAGCGTAGGCATCTGCCACGTATATCCGCGAATGTTGGTGTCGGTCGTCGACTGCGTGCCGCGTACGATCTTTCCCGTCACAGCCTGCTGCGCGCCGATCCCGGTGCAGTGTCTGCAGTTTTCGGAGACATACTTATAGTCGTCGAAGAGAATGTTCTTCCGCTTCTGGAACCGCTGATACTCCTCCGGGCTGGTGATGATCTGCGGCATCTTCGACACGGTAAACACGTCCGCGCCATAGCTTGAGAGCTTGGTCGTGACAAAGGTGTTCGCGCCGTTCACCAACGTGACGACAGCGATCACGCTGGCCACGCCGATGACGACGCCCAGCAGCGTAAGGATCGAGCGCAGCTTGTTTGCCCAGAGCGATTGCAGGGCAATCTTGACGGCTTCCTTGAATTCCATAGCGTTTCAGCGCAGCTTGAGTTTCTCGGTAGGGTTGAGACTACCAGCCCGGCACCACCAAAGCGAGACCTCCCGTCCCATTCCTTACGCTTCTTTCGTCCATCCGGTTCCGTCCCGTGTCGTCCGGCTCCGGCAGGAGGTCACAAAGAGCTCCGGAGATCATCTCCCTGAAGTTGAACTGAAGACTCTCGTCCCTCAACCCTTGTCCGCCTGCGGACAGTAAAGATCGATTCCGGACACACCCGTTCAGCTTCAATCTGCTTAAATCCTTATAAATACGTCTCATAGACCATCTTTTCTTTGGAAGAAGACGTGCTGTTTCCCTGGCCAGGAATCTTCATCTCTTTTCCGGGGAGCGAGTGATGACATCTTTTCTTCAGGACATACGCTATGCCCTTCGTCAGCTGCGCAAGACCCCGGCCTTCACCGTCACTGTGCTGCTGACCATCGCCCTCGGCATCGGCGCCAACGCCGCCATCTTCACGCTGGTCAACTCAGTCCTGCTCCAGAACCTTCCTGTCGCCGATCCGGCCACGCTCGTCCATATCGGCGACGGCACCGACTGCTGCGTCAATTCTGGAGCCAGGAAGGATGGCAACTACTCGCTCTTTGCCACCGAGACCTATCAGTCCCTCAGGAAGAACGTACCCGAGTTCGAGGAGCTGGCCGCCATGCAGTCCGGCTTCGGCTTCAATCCCATCACCGTGCGCCGCGACGGCACAGGCGACCTCGCCCAGTCAGCCGTGTCCGAGTTCGTCTCCGAAAACTACTTCCGCACCTTCGGCCTCCGCCCTGCCGCCGGACGCCTCTTTGCCGACGCGGATGACGTTCAGGGCGCACCCCTCACCGCCGTCATGAGCTACAGCACCTGGCAGAACACCTGGCATGGAGACTCCTCCATCGTCGGCAGCACCTTCTGGGTGAACACCAAACCAGTCACCATCATCGGCGTCGCTCCCCGGGGCTTCTTCGGCGACCGTCTCGCGGGCTCGCCGCCGGAGTTCTATCTGCCCATCCAGACGTTGGACACGTTGTCTAACGCACCCTACGTCCGCAACCCCAGGGGAAACTGGCTCTACATCATCGGCCGCATCAGGCCCGGCACGGCCATGGCTCCGCTCCAGCAGAAGATAAACGCTCTGGTACAGCAGGAGTTTTCGACCCTCAAGGACTTTAAGGGCCCCGAAGGCGAAAAGTTGCTACCCAAGGTGCACGCCACGCTCATGCCAGGTGGCGCGGGCATCCAGGCCATGCAGGAGAACTACGCCTCGAATCTGCACCTGCTGATGTGGGTCGCTGGACTGGTGCTTCTGATCGCCTGCGCCAACATTGCCAACCTTTTGCTGGTCCGCGGCATGAACCGCCGCATGGAGATGTCCGTCCGCACCGCGCTCGGAGCCCAACGACTAAGGATCGTCCGCCAGCTGCTGACCGAGAACGTCGTGCTGGCAGTCCTGGGCGGAGTAGCCGGGCTCATCCTCGCCTATATCGGAACACGAATGCTGATTGCGCTCGCCTTCCCTGGAGCAACGAGCGTCACCCTTGACGCCTCGCCCTCGCTTCCCGTCGTCGGCTTCGCCTTCGCTCTGTCCCTTGTGACCGGCGTCCTCTTTGGCGTCGCCCCGGCATGGATGGCCGCCAGGGCCGAGCCCGCCGACGCTCTGCGCTCAGGCTCGCGAACCACTATCGGCGGTGCGTCTCTGCTCCAGCGCTCGCTCGTCATCCTGCAGGCCGCGCTCTCGGTTGTGCTTCTGGTAGGCGCCGGTCTCTTCGCCCAGAGCCTCGGCAAGCTCCAGAACACCAACATGAAGCTCGACGCCGCCAACCGCTACATCGTCCACATCAACCCGCAGGCCGCAGGCTATACCACCACCCAGGTCGAGGCTCTCTACCGCACCATCGCGGACAACTTCCACGCCATCCCCGGCGTCGTGAAGGTCGGCATCTCCACCTACACGCCAATGGAGCAAAACAACTGGAGCAGAGGCATGCAGGTGCAGGGGCAGCCTGATCCGCATAAGGGCGCCTCCTTCGTCAAAGCCAACGCCGAGTACTTCGATTCAGTCGGAACCCACGTAGTGATGGGCCGCGGTTTCGGCCCGCAGGACACCTCCAGCTCGCCCGCCGTCGCTGTTGTCAACCAGAGCTTCATCAAGACCTTCTTCCGTGGCGCGAACCCCATCGGCCACCGCATCGGCGAGACCGGCCCGGACTCCTCGGACGACTTTGAGATCGTCGGCGTCGTCGAGGACACCGCCTACACCTCTGTGCGCTGGAAGGATCACGAGATGTTCTTCTTCCCCATGGTGCAACGCGAGCCCAGCGACAAGGACCCGATCGAGAAGGACACAAGCCTCTACGCCGGAGCTATCGTGCTCCAGACCGACCGTCCCATGAACGACATCGAATCGCTCACCCGCCGCACGCTGGCCTCCATCAATCCGAACCTGACCGTCGTCAAGTTCCAGACCTTCTCCGA
>DATHJA010000150.1:0-2929 GCA_035316475.1 Edaphobacter sp.
GACGGATCGCCCTCTTCGGCCCGCCCAGGTTCGCTCAGCGATCCGGGGCGACGGCGGCGGAAGAGATCGACGATGCGATTGCGGGCTACGCGAAACAGCCAGCCGCTCACATGCTCGATGGGCCGCATCATGCGGTAGGCCTCCAGAAGCTCGTAGAAGACGTCCTGCAGGATGTCTTCGACCTCTCCGGTATCTCCAACATAACGGCTGATGAAGCTGCGCAGCCTGGGCCGGTCGCGCTCCATGGCCTCGGAGAAGAGGCGGTCCTGCTCGGAGAGTCTCCAACCGTCGATGGGAACCTGGGGCATCTGCTGGAAAGACGTTTCAGGGGAGCGAATTATTGTGCTCCTGGGAAAGAATTTGCAATAACCAACATTTGCCGGATTGTTCATATTCGGCTACACAGGGTGCGGTAAGCTCGTAGACCTCTATGAGTACTGAAAAAAAAGCCACTGCCAGGAAGAAGACAAACGCCTCTACAGCCCCTGTGGAAAGTTGCTTCTTCAACCGCGATGAATCCTGGATGAAGTTCAACCAGCGGGTCCTCGAAGAGGCACAGGACCCGGAGAATCCCCTGCTGGAACGGGTGAAGTTCCTTGCGATCACGGCGAGCAATCTGGATGAGTTCTTCGAGATTCGCGTGGCTGGAACCCTGCAGCGCATCGAAGACGGCTACAATTTGCCGCTTCCTTTGGACGAGGGTGGACTGACCACACAGGAGCAGCTGGACCGCCTGAGCGCGCGGATGGTGGAGTTTGTGGCGGAACAGTATCGCTGCTGGAACGAGCTTCTACCCGCCATGGGCAAGGAGAAGATCCGGGTCCTGCGCTGGGACGAGCTGAGCGAGAATGCCCGCGCCCATGCGCTGCAGTTTTACACCAACGAGGTCGACCCCCTGCTTACGCCGGTGACGATCGACCCGTCGCACCCCTTCCCTCGTGTGCTGAACAAGGCTCTTTGCCTGGGGCTTCTGCTGAAGCATAAGCGGAGACAGACCGGCACGCGGAGCATCCCGGCGGCACTGGGCGTGGTGACTGTGCCGCGGTCGCTGCCCCGGCTGATTCCTTTGCCGTGCGAGGAAGGTTACAGCGACTTCATCATGCTGCACGAGCTGATCGAGTCGCAGGTGGAGAAGATGTACCGCGGATACGAGGTGCTCACACGCGTGGCCTTCCGGGTAACCCGCAACAGCAACCTCTACATGCAGGAAGAAGAGTCGCGTTCGGTGCTCGAAAGCGTGCGCGCGGAGCTGCACAACCGGCGCAAGGGCGATGCCGTGCGGCTCGAGATCGAGACCAGCGCGCCGGAGGAGATCGTCGAGCGGCTGCGCACGAACTTCGAGCTGGACCCCTGGCAGGTCTTCAAGACCGATGGGCCGGTCAACCTCTCCCGGCTGATGAACCTCTACTCCGAGGTCAAGCGGCCCGCGCTGAAGTTCCCACCCTTTGTGGGCAAGGAGTTCAGGGTCAGCACAAAGTCCACAGACATCTTCGACGAACTGCGGAAGAGGGATGTCATGCTCCATCACCCCTTCGACTCCTACTCGGCGGTCGAGGGCTTCATCGAAGCGGGCGCCGTGGACCCGAATGTCATCTCGATGAAGCAGACGCTCTACAGGACCAGCAAGGACTCGCCGATCTTCCGCGCTCTGATCGAAGCCGCGCAGAACAAGGACGTGACCGTCGTCGTGGAGCTGATGGCGCGCTTCGATGAGGACTCCAACATCCGCTGGGCGCGCGAATTGGAGGACGCCGGCGTCGGCGTCTATCACGGAATCTATGGCTACAAGACGCACTGCAAGCTTGCCCTGCTGGTCCGGCGCGATCCTGACGGCGTGGTCCGGCGGTACGCCCACCTGGGGACGGGCAACTACAATCCGGTCACGGCGCGCTTCTACACCGATATCAGCGTGCTCACCTCGCGTGTGGAGCTGACCGCTGCCGTGCAGAAGGTCTTCAACCATCTGACCGCCGATACGGAATCCACAAGTTACGATCCCCTGCTGGTGGCTCCGCTGACTCTGGCGGACAAGCTGGTCGGGCTGATCGAGCGCGAGGCCGAACACGCCAAAGCTGGCAGACCGGCCGCGATCGTCGCCAAGATGAACGGTCTAATCGACCGGCGCACCGTGGAAGCGCTCTATGCCGCCTCGAAGGCGGGCGTGGAGATCGACCTCATTGTTCGCGGCATGTGCTCCCTGAAGCCCGGCATCAAAGGGCTGAGCGAAAGAATCCGCGTGCGAAGTATCGTCGGGCGCTTCCTCGAGCACAGCCGCATCTTCCACTTTGCCAACGGAGGAGAGGACGACATGTATTGCGGCAGTGCGGACTGGATGCCGCGCAATCTCGTAGAACGCTGCGAGGTCGTCTTCCCTGTCACGCAGCCGGATCTGAAGAAGAGATTACGCGACGAGATCCTCAAGGCTTATCTCAAGGACAACACCAAGGCCCGGATCCTGCAGCCGGATGGAGAATATATTCGCGCGCCAAAGAACGGAGCTCCCTTCATCGCGCAGGAGTATCTGATGAGTCTGACAGAAGCAAGCGAAGAGAAGCTCCCAGTCAAACCGCTCTCCGGAGACTAATCGCAGATCCGGTTCAAAAAGAAGGAAGGCCGTTCTCTCCAGAGTTCACTCCGGAGAGAACGACCTTTTCGCGAACTAATTTACCGTCAGGGTGATGACCGAGGTGTGGACAAGTCCATTTGCTGCTGTCGCGGTCACGTTGAGGGTATAGGTTCCCCGTGCAGCGTTCGTTGTCGTTGTTCCAGGGTTCGTGGTGCCACTTCCACTGCTGCCGCCTCCGCATCCGGAGACGCTGACTGCGCCAATGGTGAGCAGGAGCGCCACAAGAGGAGCGAACCGGCGGCGTCTCGGCAGCGTCAGCAAAAGGATTCCGGCCAGAGCGGCCCCGGAACCGGCCGTGTACCA
>DATHJA010000151.1:0-3598 GCA_035316475.1 Edaphobacter sp.
ATGCTTGCGCATGAGGCGATCCCCGGCTTTATGGAAGCGATGACGATGCCCTACAAGCTGAAGGACCCGAGCATCATCAGCGAGCTGCATCCAGGGGATACGATCACCGCCGTCATTCATGTAAAGCAGGACGAGGGTGGATACCACGACGCTGTGCTCGACAACATCGTCGTCGTCGCGCAAGCGCGGGCCGATTACAAGCCGGCAAAGCAATACCACACTCCCGAGGCCGGTGACCCTGTGCCCGACTTCCGCCTGTTGAACCAGAACGGGAAGACGATTCACCTGGAGCAGTTTCACGGCAAGGTTCTGGTGGCGACCTTCATCTACACACGCTGCCCGCTGGCCGATTATTGCCCGCGCATGAGCCGCAACTTCGCCGAGATCGACCAGACGCTGGCGAAAGACCCTGCGCTCTACCAGAAGACCCACCTGCTCAGCATCAGCTTCGATCCGAAGTACGATACCCCTGCAGTGCTGCGCAGCTACGGCGGAGCTTACACCGGCCGATATACGAAAGAGAGCTTCAGCCACTGGGATTTTGCCGCTCCTCCGGAGAACGAGCTCGACAAGATGCTCGAGTTCTTCGGTGTGGGCGTGACTCCGGGAGAGAGTCAGACGATCAATCACTCCCTTTCGACCGTCGTTATCGGGAAAGACGGGAAGGTCGCCACCTGGTATCCGACGAACGACTGGAAGCCAGAGGATGTTGTGGTCGCGATCAAAAAGGCGGCAGAGGCATAGCCGTTATCGCCCGCAGATGTAGGCCTCAAGATGCCGGATCGTCTCTTCCTGCTCGGTGATGATCCAGTTCACCAGATCGCCGATCGAGACCACTCCCACCACCTTGTTCCCGTTCTTCACGGGAAGATGGCGGATGCGGTTCTTCGTCATGATCATCATGCAGTCGCCGACGGTGTGCTCGATCGAGACACAGATGGCGGGCGTGCTCATGATCTCGGACACCGCCGTCTCCTTCGAAGATCGCCCCTGCAGGATGACCTTGCGAGCGTAGTCTCTTTCTGAGATGACCCCGACCAGATCGTCGTTCTGCATCACCAGCAAGGCTCCCACCTCTTTATCGGCCATCTTTTCGACGCATTGGTAGACGGAGGTATCCGGGGTTGTGGACCAGATATTCCGTGGTTTTCGGTTGAGAACCGTATGGACCGTCGTTGCCAACTCACTCATGGAGAATTCTCCTCCTCGCAAAGTGCTTCTCAGAAAGCCCGAACAGCCTTGCAGCTTAGTCTCCTGCCGTGTGGTTTGGCAAAGCCTGCGGTTCACTCGAGAGCAGATGGGCGATCAGGTATTCTGAAGTCCTACATAAGAGGAGCGGATGTCTATGGCGAAGTTGACGATTGGGTTCGGGGTTTTGCTTGTCCTTTTGGCCGTGGTCGGTTTTGTCTCGACCGGCAGCACTCATCCCACGGCGCTGATTCCAGCTGGATTAGGGGTCGTCTTTGTCCTCTTCGGCGTCCTTGCAAATACTCCTGATCCGAAAAAGCGAATGCTATGGATGCACATCTCGGTCACGGTCGCCCTGCTCGCCTTTCTGGGAACCATCACCGCTGACATCCAGGCGGTTCGGATGTCGCACGGCGAGGTCTATCCGCATCCGGTGGCGGTTCTCGAGAAGGCGGCGATGTCATTGTTCAGCCTGATTTACGTTCTGTTCTGCGTGCGTTCGTTTATCAACGCGCGAATAAGTCGAAGCTAAATGGCCTTCCAGCAGCTCTAATATCCATGTACCTATGGATGAGCCCTGCTACATCTGCGATGACACGACGGCCACGCGTGCTCAAGGTTCGCGGCGGGCGTACACTGCCAATAAGATGCCTTCCATTGGACCTTCCAGCTTTGGAGCTCCCGGTATGAAAGCTGCGGATCGTCCATCGCGTGGCGGGAGCGGCTCTTCCGAGCTTCCGGCCAAGCAAAAACCGAACATGCAGCGTGTGCTTCCGGAGATGTGGAAGCTGATGAAGCCGCGGCGCCTGTTGCTGGGCGGAAGCTTCCTGCTCATGATCATCAACCGGGCCAGCGGGCTGGTCCTGCCGGCCTCGACGCGCTTCCTGATCGACAACGTCATGGGCAAGCATCTGCTGGGGCAGCTGCCGCTCATCATCGGCGTTGTGGTCATCGCGACTGCGATCCAGGGCATCACCTCGTATACGTTGACACAGCTTCTCTCCAAGGAAGGCCAGCGCCTGATCGCCGAGCTGCGGATGAAGGCGCAGCGGCACGTCGGACGGCTTCCCGTCGCCTTTTACGACGCCAACCGGACCGGCGCACTCGTCGCCCGCATCATGACCGACGTCGAGGGTGTACGGAACCTCATCGGCACAGGAATCATCGATTTCTTCGGCGGTCTGCTCACGGCGCTGTTTGCCCTCGGCTACCTGCTTCATCTGAGCGTGCAGATGACGGTGGTCACCTTTATCATCCTGGTGGTCTTCGGCCTTATTCTGCAGCGCGCCTTCAAGACCATCCGGCCGATCTTCCGCGAGCGCTCGAAGATCAACTCCGAGGTGACCGGTCGGCTTACCGAATCGCTGGGCGGCGTCCGCGTCATCAAGGGCTACCACGCCGAGGAGAGCGAGGCGAACGTCTTCACGGCCGGAGCACACAGGCTGCTGGCGAACGTGATCTCGTCGTTGACGGCGCAGTCGCTGATGTCGCTGGCTTCGACGGTCGTGCTTGGAGTCGTCGGCGCGCTGGTCATGTACCTGGGAGCGCACCAGGTTGTTGCCGGGCGGCTTACGACGGGCGGCTACGTCACCTACGTGATGTTTCTCGCGTTCATGATCGCGCCGATCGTGCAGCTGGTTTCTATTGGCACACAATTGACTGAGGCAGCTGCGGGGCTGGACCGCACGGCCGAGCTGTTTGGCGAGCAGACCGAAGACGCTGAGCCGGGCCGCGTCCATGACCTTGGCGGCATACGCGGCGAGGTCGTCTTCGACAAGGTGAACTTTGCGTACGACCCGGGCAAGCCTGTTCTGCACGGCATCAGCTTTGCGTCGCACCCCGGCACGGTGACTGCGCTGGTGGGCTCGTCAGGGTCGGGTAAGTCGACCATCATCTCGCTGGTCTGCGCCTTCCATACCGCAACCGGAGGGCAGGTGCTGGTAGATGGAGTCGATCTGGCGACGGTTCGGCTGGACAGCTACAGAAGCCAGCTTGGCGTCGTGCTGCAGGAGACCTTTCTCTTCGATGGAACGATTCGGGAGAACATTCTGTTCTCGCATCCGACTGCGACCGAGGAGCAGTTCGAAGAGGCCTGCCGGATCGCGCGCGTGGACGAGTTCGCGGAGCGCTTCGCCGAAGGCTACGAGACGATCGTCGGTGAGCGCGGCGTAAAGCTCTCTGGAGGCCAGCGGCAGCGGCTCTCGATTGCACGCGCCATTCTGGCGGACCCTCGCATCCTCATCCTCGACGAGGCGACCAGCTCGCTGGACTCGGAGTCGGAGGCCATGATTCAGGACGGCCTGAATCACTTGATGAAGGGAAGAACCACCTTCGTGATCGCGCACCGGCTCTCGACCATTCGCCGCGCCGACCAGATTCTGGTGGTTGAGGCTGGAAACATCGTCGAGCG
>DATHJA010000152.1:0-2813 GCA_035316475.1 Edaphobacter sp.
CGGACACGAAGATGCAATCGGTTACAACCCCGCGCAGAAGGTTCTCTCGAACGCCGACTATGCCGACTCCGCCGCAGACCTGGTCAAGGTGATCCGCGAACAAAGAAAGGGAGGAGCGGACTTCACCAAGATCTACGAGACGGGGAAGGATTCTCTTGTTGACGGCCGGTTTACGACTCCCTACCAGTACACGACCGAACAGCTCGCGGCCGCCGTCCGGGAGGCTGAGCGAACCGGCGGCGACAGAAGCTCAGGACGCGGCATCGCGGTTCACGCCACGGGTGAGCCCGGAACAGGATTCGCCGTGGCTGCGGGAGTCATCTCGGTCGATCACGCGTATGTGCTGAGCGATGCCACGATGAAGGCGATGCGCGAGAAGGGAATCTACGCCGTGCCCACATTCGCCATCGGGGAGTACTTCGCGGCTCATGCGGCGACGCCGGAGCGCGCCGAAAGACTGAAGGCGGAGCAGACGCTTCACGCCGCCGAGTTCAAAAAACAGATGGCTGCGGGAGTACCTTTCGCCGTAGGAAGCGACGTCGGGCCGTTTCCGCATGGAACGCAGGCACGCGAGATGGAGCTGATGGTTGAGTTAGGCATGAAGCCTGCCGACGTGCTGCGCGCAGACCTCCTGAATGGAGCGAAGCTCCTCGGCTGGTCCGATCAGATCGGCGAGTTGAAGCCAGGGTACCTAGCCGATATCGTCGCTGTGCCGGGAGATCCGCTCCAGGACATCGCTGCCCTCAGCAAAGTGCGGTTCGTCATGAAGGACGGCATCATCTACCGCCGCCCTTGAGTCTTCATTTTGGAGCCCACTGCTCGTCAGCCGATGGACCGTAGAGAGCCGGCACGGGAATATCGTTGAGGCGAAGATAAACGCCAAGCTGCGCTGTATGGTGTACCAGGTGATTGAAGCACATCATGCGGAAGGTCTGTGACCGGGGCATATCGGAGATGAGATGTTCGCCGTAGCTGAACCTCCAGGACGCGGAGAGATCTTCGTCTGATGCCGCCGCAATGGCGTCGCGGCAGGCCTTTGCCGACTCGTCGAGCTGCTTCAATGCAGCCTCCCGCGTGGTGAACTCAAGCGGGGTATGCGGCCGCTTGGGGTTGGCCATGTCCATACTGTCATCAAGCAATATGTACGAGCCAAACAGTGGCATCGTAGCGCAGTGCATGGCAAGCGTGCCCAGCTTCATTGATTTGTCATGACACTTCCAGTCGTTTTGGTTTTCAGGGACGCGCTCGAGCGTACGGCGGGTATTGGAGATCTCGACGTCGAAGTCCTGAAGGAGAAGTTCGGAGATTTTCATAGCTGTCCTTTCTGTTGCGTATCTGCGTTCTGAATCGGAGGTGTTTGCAGCCGCAGAAAGAATAGCCTTCCCCTGCTGACATCATCCTGTCAGCAGGGGGAACTGACGAAAGATTTACAGTCCAGTTACGTTGTAACCGCAGTCCACGAAGGTAATTTCTCCCGTGATGCCGCTGGCCAGATCGCTCGAGAGGAACAGGGCGGCGTTGCCGACCTCGGCGGTTTCGACGTTGCGATGCAGCGGAGCACGCTGTTCGACAGCCGTGAGGATGGTGGTGAAGTCGCTGATACCGCGCGCAGCAAGCGTCTTGATCGGTCCAGCGGAGATGGCATTGACGCGGATCTTCTTCGCGCCCAGATCCGCAGCCAGATAGCGGACGACCGACTCGAGTGCGGCCTTCGCCGGTCCCATGATGTTGTAGTTGGGGAAAACCTTTTCGGAGCCATAGTAAGTGAGGGTGAGGATGGAGCCACCCTCGGCCATCAGACGCTCAGCGGCGCGGGCGAGCGCGATCAGAGAATAGGCGCTGATGTCGAAGGCAACGCGGAAGTCTTCGCGCGCGGTCTGGAGGACCGTGTTCTTGATGTTGGGCGCGAAGCCGATGGAGTGAACGAGGATATCGAGCTTGCCATAAGCGGTCTTCAACTGCTCGAAGACAGCGTCGATGTCGGCGTCGATGGCAACATCGCAACGGAAGGTCTTCGCGTTTGGGAGCTCGGCGGCGAGCTCATCGGCGTCGCGCTGCAGCCGTTCGTTCTGGTAGCAGATGGCAAGTGTGGCGCCGGCCTCGGAGAGCTTCTGGGCGATGCCCCAGGCGATGCTGCGCTTGTTGGCCAGGCCGAAGACAACGGCAACTTTGCCCTTGAGATCAATCATGTTTTGAATCTGTCTCCTGTATATTTCCGTTGCTAAGAATAGCAGCGTCGCAGCCGGAGGGGAGCAGATGGCCGCGGAAACCCCTGAAAAACAAATGTTTGATGACGAGGATCTCTCCCCATCTGGCGGAGTGTCTTCGACACCCTGTTGATAACTATTTTTATTGAATGATAACTTCTATCATTCTTTTGGAGTAGACTGATTCTCGTGCAGCGTACCTCCCCCGACTTTCGTCAGCTTTGCGCCGAACACGGTATCGCCGTGACCCACCAGCGCCAGGTCCTGTACGAAGTGATGCAGGGAATGGAAGGCCATCCCAACCCGGAGGAGGTCTATGCCCGGGTGAAGAAAAAGGTGCCCGCCATCTCACTGGCGACCGTCTACAAGAACATTCACCTCTTCGTCGAAAGTGGGATCTTCCGCAAGATGAGCATGCACCATGGCTCCGTGCGGGTTGAGATGAACGAGGAGGAGCACCATCATATGGTCTGCTCCAGGTGCAATGCCATTACCGACATCGGAGACAAGGAGCTGGGCCTGGCACCAAGGCGTCGACGGCTTCCGGACGGGTTTCTGGTGGAACGGTATGCCGTCGATGTCATTGGCCTGTGCGCGAAATGCCAG
>DATHJA010000153.1:0-2965 GCA_035316475.1 Edaphobacter sp.
AAGACGAAGGGAAGATGAAGGAGGTATTTGACACTGGCCAGCTCGTGCCGCGCCTCCCAGGTAGAGCCGTTGAGGGTTCCGGAGGTATAGAGACGATTCTCCGGGCGGCGAAACTTGTCGGCGGCCAGCAGGACAAGCCGCTCGGCTGTGAGCGGAAGCCCGGCGACCCGGTAGCCGAAGGTTCCGTCTCCGTTCAGGTTGCCGCAGGAGGTGAAGTATCCCGTCAGGGGCGAGGGCCGCTCCCACATCTCGCGCCCGCAGCGGGCAAAGCGATAGTCGTTGGTCGAAAGCTGCTGGTGGGAGATGACCCAGAGGCACTGGCCCAGAAAAAGAACGAGCAGCAGCGCGGCCAGGCGCTGAGGCCAGCCCATCTTAAATGCAGGAAACTTCAAACGGCGTCCGCCTTCTTCATCGTCGAGCCATTGCCACGAGGCATCGCTTCTATCGTATCGTGAGAGATATGCAGTCGCTTACTTTTACCCCCGGACTAGCCTTTCTCTCCTCCGACTCCCCGACAGCGCCGCCATGGACGGTGGTCTTCGAGGACGAGGGGATTGCAGGCTACTTTTACGCCTGCGACCGCTCCCAGACAACGCATGACGAGAGCATCCTGGACGCCATGCTGATCTACAACGTCAAGGCGCTTGCCAAAAGCGACGAGCAGTTGAGGAGACCGGAGCCGGAGCGGATCGCCGCAGTGGAGTGGTCCCGCGACGGAATGCAGGCGGTGCTGTACCTGGACGGTATCCCACAGGGCCTTTACGACTTCAGGGAGCGCGCCGGCTACTGCCGCCTGAACTTCCCAAACTTCCTCGAAGAAAAGGGGGACACCTGGAGGAAGTCTTCGCACGCCTGGTCCGAGGCTGCGATCCAGCGATTCGAAAGTGAGCTGTACGGTATGTCCGGATCGCCTGACGCGAACCGATAGTTTTCCACGTTGAGATTAATGTTTTGGCCGGCTTTCTTTGCAGGTGCTGCAATTCCTCAGGGCTTGTTCGGGAAGCCGTTCCGTTTCGCAGTCCTGTTACAGCAGCTGCGGTAAGATAATTTGCAGTTGCATCAATACTGTTTGCGAGCTTCTCCCCGTCCGCAATGTGATCTTTCATGCATGGCGGTTAGCAGCGTCGTTCTCGCGATGATTGAAGAAGCAGAATCTATTCATTGCTTTCCTGATCGGTGACAGGTCGCCAGCATAAGCCATTTCGGATTGCTCGGAGCGCAAATTTGAAGGCCCAAACTCCCCACAAACATTACACGGCCCTGGATGGTCTTCGCGGTCTGGCGATCCTGTTGGTGTTTGCCCGTCACGCTTTTCTCTCCACTCATCTGCACTCCCTTCCCGCGCAGGTGATCGGATGGCTGGGTAGCGGAGGATGGCTGGGAGTCGATCTGTTCTTCGTACTTTCCGGCTTCCTGATTACCGGAATCCTTATCGACGCTCTCGATACGAACCGGTATTTTAAGAATTTTTATATTCGAAGATCACTGAGAATATTTCCACTCTTTTATGGTGTTCTGCTGGTCTGCTTTCTGCTTACCCCGGTGCTCCATCTTCAGTGGAAGCTGGGACATCTTTCGTTCCTGCTTTACTGCCAGAACATCGCGATGAACCTCGATCCATCGCTGAAGGGCGTGTCTCCGGCGTTGAATCTCGAGCACTTCTGGTCTCTGGCGGTGGAGGAACAGTTCTACATGCTATGGCCGCTCACGATCTTTCTGCTGCGGGAACCAAAGAAGATCATGCGGTTCTCTCTGTCAATGATCGGAGCCGCACTGGTTTTGCGATGTGTCTTGCTGTGGTTTTTTCCATCCGAGACGACGATGGAGTGGATCTACTATGAGCTTCCGACGCATGCCGATGGGCTCTTTATGGGCGCGTTTCTGGCAGCGGGCCTCCGCACGTGGAGGATTGAAGGGCTCTCCTCGCGGCTTCGGTGGCCTGTGTATATCTCCGGGGCGGGAGCAATTGCAATCGTTGCGATTACGCGCAGACTGGATTTCCATACCTTCCTCATGTCGTCGGTGGGCTATACGGTCTCGGCGCTTCTGTTCTCCGGGCTCCTGGTGAGATGCCTTCTACCCATGAGTTTTCCTTTCCGGTTCTTCAGCTCGGGAACGCTCAGGTTTTTCGGCAAGTACAGCTATGGAATCTATGTGTACCACCTGCTCTTTACCCCGATTCTTTCTTCGGTTTTGCCTTGGCTGCAGGCTCGTACTCATTCGCGAATGATAGGCGCGATGCTGTACCTGGTTTTCTGGTTTAGTGCGGCCATCGTCGTTGCGATGCTGAGCTACAGGTATTTCGAGTCGCCGTTGCTGAGGTTGAAGGATCGATTCGCTCCGCCCGAACCGAAGAACGCTCTTTTAGCCGAAGGGGAGCCTCGTCCGCAAGTTAGTCGTGCAGCAGAGCCCACAATGGCTAGAAGCGAAGCTCCATAAAGACATTCGCGCGCACGTACGGAGACTCCTTCGGCGGCAGGTGCTGGAAGCCGAGCGACTCGTAAAGATGAATCGCGTTCGCGAGGCTGTTGTTGGTCTCCAGGTACAGCGAGGTTGCCCCAAGCGCGCGGCCCTGCTCGATGACGTAGGCCAGGATGCGGCGCCCAATGCCACGGCCCCGCCAGGACTCAGCTACCGCCATCTTCGCAACCTCGTAGACGCCCTCGGAGATAGGTACTAGGGCGCAGCAGCCGATCGCGGTCTCACCGGCGGTTGCAAAGTAGATATGTCCGCCCTTGGCGAGAACGTATCCCTCCGGATCGCCAAGGATCTCGCGGTCGTGCTCCTCCATCCCGAAGTATTTCTCGATCCACGCCTCGTTCAAACACCAGAAGGCTTCGGCATCGCCGAGCAGGTAGGGGCGGAGATGGATCGGCGCAGAGGGCATGGAGTCCTCATTCGAGGGTAGATCGGCAAGACAGAGAGTCGAAGACATAACGAGCTCCTTATGTTTTGCAGACTAGAG
>DATHJA010000154.1:0-3364 GCA_035316475.1 Edaphobacter sp.
GACGGAATCCTCCTGGTCCCGGCTGACAGCCGAAGCAGTTATCTCAAGACCATCGTGAGCGGATCGACTCCGATTGTAACCATCGACAGGCCCATGGAGGTTGCCACGACAGACTCCGTAGGTGTGGAAAACCGATCCGGAGCCCGCATGGCTGTCGAGCACCTCATCGGTCACGGCCACAGGAAGATCGTCTGCATCGCAGCAAACTCACATCTGCTGACCATCAAGGAGCGGATCGCCGGATACAAGGAGTCCATGCGACGCTCCAGGCTTCCCTGCCCCAAGGAGCTGAATCTTTCCTCGCAATCATCCGCAACGCCCGCGCTGTCGCGGCTGCTTGCCTCACGCAATCGCCCTGACGCACTCTTCACGGCCAACAACGCATCCACCATCTGGGTCATCGCCGCCCTTCGCGAAATGGGCATACGAATGGGCCGCGATCTCGCACTGGCAGCATTCGACGATGTCGATTTCTTCACCCTGATCACACCGTCCGTCACGGCAGTGCGGCAGCCCGCTTCAGAGCTCGGCAACGTTGCGACCCGCCTTCTGCTGCAAAGAATTAATGGAGAATTCAAGACCCCCAGCGTCAGAACAGTACTTCCCGTTACCCTGACCCTGCGAGAATCCTGTGGATGTAAACCCGGAAGCAAGATGCCCTAAGCCTCTGCACAGAGGTCCTCTCATGAAAGCCTGCGGGCCCACTCGTAGACCTCAGCCGCGAACTCCGGCGTAGCCGGCGAAGACGCGCCCTCCAGTGTGGCAAGCTGCACCGCGAAGTTCCCGAGGGTCGAGCTCTCCGCCGAGCCGCAACAGACCTCGAGCCCCGTCGACTCCGCCGTAAGTCGATTCAGCAACGTATTCCGCGAACCTCCGCCCACCACAAAGATCCGCCTCAGCTTCTTGCCCGTATGCTGACTCACGCGGCTAAGCACTTCCGCATATCGCGAGGCCAGGCTGTAAAGAATCAGCGAGACAAACGCAGGTGCCCCTTCCGGAGACTCATCTAGCGGTGCCGCTCCCCTCGCCGCCAGCTGACGGTTGATCCGTCGCGGCATCTCTCCCATCAACAGAAGATCGGGATCGTCCACCTCCAGAAGCACCGGTGGTGGCGGCAGCCTCTCACAGCTGCGAAGCAGCTCGGCTACACCCGGATGGAAGCCCTGCTCTGCCCATGCGCTCTCGCACTGCTTTAGCAGCCACATGCCGTTCACATTTTTGTGAAAACAGTTCGCTCCACCCACAGCGCCCAGATTCGTAAAGTTGTCCGCACGCACAGCAGCACCGTCGACAGGCCGGTCCGTCAACGCTCCCACCAGCGACCATGTTCCCGAGCTGATGTACGCCCAGTCATCGCCGAGCGCCGGAATCCCCGCAATCGCCGAGGCCGTGTCGTGACAGGCCGGAGCAATCAGCTCCGTATCCCGAAAAGCCTCCCGCTCTTGCAGCGGACCGCGCACTTTGCCAAGTCGCGTGCCTGGAGGAACGATTCGCGGGGCCAGCTCCATCTCGAGTCCCGCCGTGCGAAATATCTCCTCGCTCCACCTGCGCGTATGCATATCGATCAGCTGCGTATGCGTAGCATTAGTGAACTCGGCAACCGGCTCTCCACCCAGTCGGCTCAACATGTACTCCGGAAGGTTCAGCCATCGCGAAGGCGCATAACCCGCCTGACGATCCGCATAGAGCTGATACAGCGTGTTGATCGACAGCTGCTGGATGCCGGTGATCTCGCGCATCCGCTCTACCGAAATCCGCTTATGCAGCTCCGCCTCCGCGCGGACATTGCGTTCATCGCGATAGCAAAATGGCTCGGCAAGAGGAACACCCTCATCGTTCAGGCGCACATAATCGACCGCCCAGCCATCGACCGCGATCGACCGAACGCCTTCGGGTGCGAGCTCTGCACACGTCCGAAGGCCCTGTTCGACTCCACCCACAATCTGTTCCAGCGGCCACTGCAGCCCGTCCGTTCGCTGCACCGGCCCGTTGCCGAAGCGATGCACCAGTTGGATCTCAGGCACGCCATTCTGCCAGCGCAGAAGGCTCACACGACAGCTCTCTGCACCCAGATCGATCGCAATGGAGGCGCGCCTGTCCCCGGGGGAGCGCGGCCCCTCCGCTTCGCTCATCGCAGATAAGCCTCCACCAGTCCGCCGTCCACAGGAATGATGTGGCCGGTCGTGCATCGCGTCAAAGGTCCGGCCAGGAACATAATCGCCTCAGCGCAGTCCTTCGGATCGATCGGTGTATGCGTCAGCGTGCGCTCCGCGTAAAACTGCGCCAGCGCATTGCGCAGGTCATCGTCCGAGCCCGAGTCGCTGAACGGAATCTTGTACTTGGTCAGCGATGCCTTTACGCGATCGCGCGGAAACATCGTGGAGCCCTTCACCACCGTAGCCGGGCTGATGCCATTCACCCGCACCTTCGGTGAAAGGCTGACCGCAAGCTCCCGGACAAGATGGCTCAGCGCCGCCTTGCTGACGTCGTAAGCCTCGCTTCCGCGCTTGGCGACAACCGCATTCGCCGAGCTCGTCAGCACGACACTCGCATCCAGTCCTTGCGCCTTCAAAATCTTCTGCGCCTCATCGGCTAACAGATAGTTCGCCGTGACGTTGATCTCCAGCGTCAGCGCCCACTGCGCGTCGGTGATGATGCTATCCGGCGAAGACGGGAACATCGCTGCAGTGTTCACCAGAATGTCGATGCCGCCGAACAGTTTGATCGTCGCCTCAAGTGCCGACTGAATCGCCTTGCGGTCGCGAATGTCGATCGCGGTAAAACCAACCGCCTCTTTGCCCGCAATCGCCTTGCACTCCTCCGCAACACGCTCTGCGGCGACCGCATCGCGATCCGCCACGACAACGTGTGCTCCGCGCTCGGCTGCAATCAGCGCCACCTGGTGGCCAATGCCACTGCCGCCACCTACGATCAGCGCCACCTGCCGGCTCAACTGCTTCTCCGGCGGCTGGCGGCGAATCTTTGCCTCCTCCAGCGCCCAGTACTCAATCCGGAAGGCCTCACTCGGCGGCAGCGCGACGTAGTTGTCATACACCGTAAACTGATCGGCCGAAGCCGCCGGGCCGGCCTGCGGAATCTCCTTGCACTCCACGCCTCCGCCCAGCGCGCCCGCTCCCTGCATCACCCCAATGGCGTTGATGTAGAACTCGCCCGTCAGGCGAGCCTCCGTCTTGCTCTTGCCGAAGGTGAACATGCCCACGCCCGGCAGTAGAACCACAGTCGGGCTGGCATCGCGCTGCTTCGGCGAATCCGGCAGCGCATGCTTCGTGTAGTACTCCGCATACTCCGCGCGATAAGTCTCAAGCCCGCTCTCAATCAGCGACGGAATCTCCTTCGGATCGCT
>DATHJA010000155.1:0-3645 GCA_035316475.1 Edaphobacter sp.
ACCGTCGCAGTCTGCCTGGCGCGTGCTCATCCGCCAGCGCGCCGTATGGGGCATGATGCTCGGCTGGGGAGGCGTGAACTATACAGTCTGGCTCTATCTCGCCTGGCTGCCTGCATACCTGGAAGAGCAGCGCCATCTTCCACTGGCGACCAGTGGCTGGATCGCCGCTCTACCCTTTATCGCGGGGGCGCTAGGCATGTACACAAGCGGCGCTCTGTCGGACCGGCTCGCGCGCTCGGGCCTCGCGCTGACGACGATCCATCGGCGTAATCTCGTCGCTGGCATGGTGGCCTCCGCGGCAGGAACCTTCGTCGTCGCGTACAGCCAATCCACCGCGCAGGCAGTCGCGGGAACCAGCGCCGCGCTCTTCTTCATTCACTTCGCCGGAACCTCCGGCTGGGGATATGTGCAGGCCATCAGCCCACTGCGCTACGTCGCCTCATTGGGAGCGCTGCAGAACTTTGCCAGCTTCATGATCGCCTCGGCCGCGCCGGTCATCACCGGATGGCTGCTCGACCGCACCCACTCGTTCAGCATCGCGCTCGGCCTGTGCAGCGCCATCACTCTGCTGGGAGCAGTCTCTTACGCCACCCTCGCCGCGCCCAGCGGAATGCATATCGAGAGCGAGGCCTGAAACCCCACGGAAACAATGATGCGGGACATCCCGTCAGATAACCCCATACTCTTCCAGCAGCCTGCCGATCATGGTCTTCTCCACATACTTCTTCACAAAGAAGGGGACGGACAGCTTCTCGTGGTCACGAAGGAACGCCGTCGATTTGATCAGTTCGCGCACGTCGTAGATCGAGCCGAATACCTCAGGAATACCACGCTCGATGTTCAGCAGCTGATACACGGCCTCCATGCCCGTGCGCACGGAGTACTCCGTTGTAAAGATGCAGTCGCGCGTCGACTCCGCGAACTGCCCGATGAAGGCGAAGTTCTTTACGCCGTCCGGCACCACCTTGGGGCGGTCCGTGCCATTGCGCGTCAGGAAGAACGCGGTGATGAACGGCATCATGCACGGACGCGTGATCGCACCGCTCGCGGCCAGCTCGTCGATCTCATTCAGCGGCACTCCCATTTGATAGAGCCACTCCCTGGTGATCTCCTCGCCGGTGCAATCGCGCATAAGCTTCTTCACGTAATCGCCTGGCTTGTCGGTGAACAGAGCATAGAACCACACGACTGTCTGGTCCGGTGGCTGCTGCTTGAAGTGCGGCTGACGATTGACCGTCCAGCTCAACAGCCACGACGAATCGCGCACGCTCACGATGCCACCTGTAACCACCTTGCCCGAGCGCGTCGGGCGCTTCGCGATCTTCTCGATGTATACGGGAATCCGCTCGTCCAGCGTCGTGATGGAAGCTGAGGCCCATTGCGACTCCTCCGGCCGCGTGCAGAACTTGTCCGGCCTGCCAAACGACGGGTCCTGTGCCGCGATGTTGCGCCACAGATGCCAGCTCCCTCCATCGTGCACAATCGGGTCGAACTTTGCCGGCGTGTGATGATCGCCCCACTCCGAGTTCTCCACCAGCGAGCCGTTGGTGACAAACACCAGCTCGTTCTCCGTCAGGTCCACGCCGCCGGTGCGCCCATCGTGAATCCATTCGATGCGCCGCGCCACCTTTTGTTCCGGTGTGATGTCGAAGACCACATTCATCACCTGGGTGTCGAACTGCACCTTTACGCCTTGCTTTTGCAGCCACGTAATCAGCGGGAGCACCAGCGACTCATACTGGTTGTATTTCGTAAACTTCAATGCGCTGAAGTCAGGCAGGCCATTGATGTGATGAATAAAGCGCTGCACATACAGCTTCATCTCCAGCGCGCTGTGCCACTCCTCAAACGCGAACATCGTGCGCCAGTACAGCCAGAAATTCGATGCGAAGAAGTCTTTGCCGAAGACCTCGTTGATGCGCTTGTCATACAACTGCTCCGGCAGCGCCAGCACCAGTTCGATGATCTCCTTACGCGCCTTCCCTGTCAGGGTGAAGTCCATGCCCGTCTTCGCGTCCTTGCCCTGCTCAATCGTGGCGCGCTGCAGCGAGTAATTCGGATCGTCTTTGTTCAACCAGTAGAACTCGTCCAGCACTGACGCGTCCTCGATCTCCAGCGAAGGAATCGAGCGGTACAAATCCCACAGGCATTCGAAGCGGTCTTCCATCTCACGGCCGCCGCGAATCAGCCATCCCGTCTGGGCGTTGCCCGCACCATCCAGTGCACCGCCGCTGATCTTCGACGCTTCAAGGATCGTGATGCGGTCGCCCTTCATCTGGCCGTCGCGAATCAGAAACGCCGCGGCCGCCAGCGAAGCCAGTCCTCCACCAACCAGGTACGCCGACTTCTCATCTACCCCCGCAGGTTTCCGTGGACGGGCAAACGCCTCATAGTTTCCTTTGCTGTAGTACACCAAGAACCTCCTGTTGCTCAGAAAGTGCAGTCGATTGATCCACGTAGAGTGGCGATACGCGCAGATCAGGTATACCTCATGCGAGTGAAAGTGGCATTAGCTTGGATGCGAAAAATCAGCACCCTCTCCGGCCACATCGCGACAAATCTGTTTCCAAAACAAAATGAGCCCTGAGCAGAAGCTACGCTGCAGCACGCCGCTTCGACCGTCCAGCCGCGAAGTACGATCCCACCACCAGCACGAACGCAATCGCCTGCGCGACCAGCGACTCCACGTTGGGGAAGACCGAGAACCACAGGCCCATCCATCCAGGAATTCTCTCGGCGAGCCAGTCGATCCGGTGCATCGAGATCCAGTGCGCCAGCTGCATCTCCTGCACCTGCTCGCCCACCATCACCAGCAGCACACCGCCCAGCAGGATTCCGGTGAAGACCAGCATCTTTTTATAGGGAAGCTTGCGCTGCATCAGGAAGGTGAGCGCCGCAACCATCGCCGTCATCGCCAGCCCGGCCAGAACGCCGTAGCCGACGATCTCCGAGCCCAGCTTCAGACGGTAGCTCTGCAGGAACAACACCACCTCGAAGCCTTCGCGATAGAACGACGAGAAACCAAGAAGCGCGAGTCCGAGAAGCACGTTCCGCTTCCGCGAGGCGCTCGTGTCCAGCAGATCTCTCTTGCGCCGGTTGTGCAGTGAAATCCACCCGGTCCAGTACATCTTGTGGAAGAACCAGTTCATCACCACCAGCAACACCACAATCGCCAGCAGCCCGGTCGCCGCTTGCAGGTTCAGCGCCGAGACGCTCTCGCCCAGGTCATCAAGAATCCGCACTGCGGCAAACCATGTCGCGAGTGTGACGATGGCCGCCACTCCCGCTCCCACTGCGATGGGACGCCGCTGACTGCTCTGCTCGCCCACCATGCTGGCCGTAATCGCAGCAAGGACGAGGATACACTCCAGTCCCTCGCGGAAGACAAGGATGCCGATGTCGAGGATCGCCGAGCCGGAGCCGGTGCGCGCCGCCGCCGTGATGGGATCGGGAACGCCGAGCCAGGCAGCCATCTGCCAGGTGAAGACGACCGCGCCCAGGGCAATCGGAAGCGCAAGCGCCCACGGTTTCGAACCCTTCTCCTCGAGCCACCGGCTCTCTGTCAGTCCACCCAGCTTTGCTACGTTGTTCGCCATTCCGATTCTCTGTCTTCAGCCTGAAGTCCACAGAGTCACGGAGGCTCTG
>DATHJA010000156.1:0-4120 GCA_035316475.1 Edaphobacter sp.
AAGGAACTCCCCAGCCCTGACCGGGCTAAGGGCTACGACGACATCATCGTTATTTCCGAGCTTGAGAAGGTGAGCCATTGACGATCGTGTCAGTATCTTCGCATTGGCGCGAGAGTGGTATGACCAAAATGTACTCTCAACCGTCTTTTTCGCCTAATGGGGTGCGGGAGCTTCAGGGTTTTCGGGCTTTGGGGGATTCTCGCTGGAGGGTGATTCCTTCACGGTAGACAGGCCGGGCAGGATGGTTGAAGTCGCCTTGAACTTGCGGTAGTTCGAGTTGGTGGCCTGGACACTTCCATCGAAGTTGACGAAGAGTAGCATGCGGACTCCTCCGCGGCCCTCGAGGTGCGAAGGCAGCCAAACCTCCTGGTTGATCTTCACCCATTCCATGGAAAAACTGGTGCCCTCCTTGATGGATATCAGCATTCCAGCGCCGATCTTGAACGACTTCGCGAAGTGTCCTTCGGTCCGCGTAAGGACGCGGTCCTGTTCGTCGACCCAGAGAGTTCCGGAGAGGTCGCGGATGGCCGACTCAAGACGATTGCGTGTCTTTGCCTTCGGGTCGCCTGTGTAGTCGATAGCGATGGTGTCCCGGCCATTGAGCTGCACTCGCCGAGGATTTGAGAAGGTGCCCAGAGTGAGGACGCGGGAGACGGTTATCTCATCGTTGCCGCGGGAGTTGGTCTCCTGCCCCTTTGCGTCAGCCTTGCGCTTGCGCTCCTGTGCTTTGGCGACCTCTTTGTCGATGCGCTCGTCTTCCTTGCGCTGTTCGTCGGCGGTCAGTTCCCTTCCGTCCTTGCGCGTCAGCTTGTGGATCTCGACACCACGGAGCCAGAAGACGTCGTACTCTCGCGTGTCGGAGTTCTTGCCGTCGTTGCGCTGCTGGTGAGCGACCTCATGATAGAGATAGTCCTTCTGGATGGCCTCGGAGGCTCGCTGGTGCGCTTCGACCTCGTGCATCAATGTGGGGATATCGGGCAGGGGGCGGCTGGTGTCAGGCGAGGATGGGATCTGAGCCGTGGCGGCAGGAGCAGCGGTGATTGCGACTGCCAGCAGGAGCACTCTGAATGGGCTATTCATCATTGGATCATTGGTGATCAGGAGGGGCCGCCGGAGTCGGGATCGTGTGGGGTGATCTCGCGGGCATAGATCTGGTGGGAGATCTTCGGGGGATCGTCGCCCTGGTGCAACTCGCGGACGCGGGCGCGGATGGCTTCATCGGCAGCTGTAATGCGTTCACGAGAACGGAGGTAGTCGAGCCAGGACTCCATCACGAAGGTTTCGTTGAGGCGTTGAGGATCGATGACGTCACGATAGATTCCCCAACGTATTGCTCCATCGCGAAGCCGAACGCCACGAAGCTGATGGATTGCATGGGTAAACTCTGCGTAACGCTCAGCAGGGACCGTGTACTCGATGGAGATGCGAACTGGTCCAACGTGAATAAGATCGTCGGCCTGGGCGGCGGAATCGGCCAGCTGAAAGGGGCTTGGCTGCGAAGAGGAGCGCGAGGACCGGAAGGGAGTGTAATCGGGAACCGGTCCCTGAAGGATGTGGAAGCGGCGGATGACCGGATAGCTGATGGCCAGCCCGCAGGCAGAGACGGTGAGGGCAATGGGGGTGGAGGTGTGCTCTGCGACAAAGCCCCAGAGGATGGAGCCGAAGGCCATGCCGCCCTGGAAGGTCATCAGGTAGGTACCGAGGGCGCGCGCCTGCACCCAGGCAGGAACAGAGAGCTGCACGGAGGTGTTCAGGGTGGACATGGTGCTGGTCCAGGCAAAGCCGGAGAGGATCAGCGTAGGAATGATGATCGCCGGATAGTGAACATAGGCGAGGACCAGTAGCGTGACGACGTCGTAGAAGGTGGAGACGGCGATAATGGTATCGGCCGGGACGCGACGGCGGATGCGAGGCAACTGCGTAGCCGCGATGACAGCGCCCAGGCCGAGCGAGCCGTTTAGAATGCCGTAACCGAGCGCTCCCTCACTGAGATCGCGCTTGGCCACGATGGCGAGCAGAGCCCAGATGGCCGAGACGAAGAAGGTAAAGGTAAAAGCTCGGACCAGCGAGGCCTGCAGCTCCGGCGCATAGCGGACATATCGCAGGCCGGTCATGATGGAGCCGGCGATGCGCTCGGAGGGAAGAGCAGACTTGAACAGCGGTGTGCGCTTCCAGTTGAAGAGGACCCAGATGACTCCGGCGAAGGAGATGGCGTTGAGGAAGAAGACCCAGCCTGCTCCAGCGTGGACGCTGGTGAAGCCAGCGACCATGAGGCCGCCCAGGGCGGGACCGACCGCGCGGGCGAGATTATTGGAGGCGGCGTTGAGCGAGACGGTGTCGGGAATGAGCTCGCGGGGGACCAGCTCGGGAACGATAGCCTGCCAGGCAGGGTTGTTCATGGCCGAGCCGATGTTGAGAAGGAACGTGAAAGCGAGCAGGGCCCATGGTGAGATCCATCCGATGAAGGTGAGCACCGCCAGAATCGCGACCGAAACGAGCATCCACGCCTGCCAGTAGATCAGCAGCTTGCGGCGGTCGAAGATGTCGGCAGTGGCTCCGGCAAGCAGCCCGAGAAGGAGCACCGGGAGCGATGCTGCCGTCTGCATGAGGGCGATCAGCAGAGGCGAGGCGGTCAGGGAGGTCATCAGCCAGGTTCCGGCCGTATCCTGCATCCAGGTGCCGACCGAAGAGATGGTGGAGGCAATCCAGCGATCGCGGAAGAGCCGGATACGTAGCGGGGCGAAACCGCTAGGGGCGGGGTCGGCGACGGCTACGAGTGGACCGGAGTTTGGAGTCTCAAGAGGCATTCGCTCGCTCTAAGGTCTAGTGTAATGTGAGCGCGACCGATACCGGACGAGGCGTGAAAGAGGAGCCCTGCTTCGCTGCAACGGAGCATGGATTGACTCGATCGCAGCGGCGGGGCGGCAGTAAGAAAGACCACGTGCAGGAATTAATCCGGCCGTCCACAGAAAGTCTCGCGATATCAGCATGGGCTGAGCGTCAGCGGAGCCGTGCGAGGCAACGTGGCTGCGGCAGGAGTCGTCTGACGTGAAAACGCAGGCTGTCTGCCTGCCAGAGAAAGGAGGACGCTATGAGAAAGACGCTATCTCTGGTCGCGCTCGCGGTGATGTCGGCTACCGTGCAGGCGCAGACACCGGCCTCTCCTCAGAGTCCGGATCCGGCCATGGCGCCGGGAACGACACAGACGGATTCGCAACCACGCGCGGCAACAGATGCCGCGGTGCCACAGACAAGTCAAAAAACAGCTCAGGTACAGGCCGCAAATATATCGGCTGAGCTGACAAAAGGAATCGACTCCAAAAAGGCAAAGGTGGGCGATCCGGTTAACGCCAAGACAACCACAGATGCCAAGCTGCCAGACGGCACCGATCTGCCCAAGGGAACCAAACTGGTGGGCAATGTCGTCGAGGTAAAGGCGAAATCGAAGGAGGAGAATAACTCTCATCTTGTGCTAGCACTCAACCGGGCCGTGCTGAAGGACGGTCATGAGATGCCGATCCGTGCCGCGGTGACATCGATGACCGCACCCACCTCCAATACATCCTTCGATACGCCCGGCGGCGGAGGCTCGGCTGGAGGAGGAATGCCTTCCGGCGGAGGCGGATCTGCCGGCGCGGGAGGATCCGGAGGCTCCTCGGGTGGAGGTGGCGGTGGAGGTACCGCATCACCGAGCATGTCATCGATGCCCAGCGGATCGAGCTCTCAGGCGCGGTCCGTGCAGGGGGAGATGGGGGAGATGTTGAAGAGCGCGCAGGATCGTGTTGCCGTGGGGAACAAGCCCAAGGTGATGTTGAGCGCGCCGACCACTCCAGAAAGCGCGGGGATACTGGACGCTCAGGGGGAGAACATCTCTCTCGATAGCGGGACCCAGTTCACCGCCAATGTCGCTTCGGCGCAGAGCGCGGGACAGGGCCAGTAGCCCGACCCGGTTTAGCGACGCTGATCCGCTCGAGTCGAGAGAAGGATGCAGGGCAGGTGTGTCTCCGCGACTGCCTGCCCTGTATGCGATCAGATGCGATGGAAGGCCTTTTGAATATCCTTCAATGAATAGCGCAGCGCGATGGGACGCCCATGAGGGCAGCTTGTAGGATGCTCGGTC
>DATHJA010000157.1:0-3910 GCA_035316475.1 Edaphobacter sp.
TCGCCTGCAATGTGGACGGACACGCAAGGTGCGCAATTCGCGCACTACGCTTTCCATGGGGCATCCTCGGTTCGCCAGCTCGCTCGGGACGAGCTTCCTTGCCGGGAGTTGCCGGCGGATGTTTGTTTCGGATGAGAAGAAAGTCACCCGTTCCTTCGTCGCTCTCCCAGACCCGCACAACGAGACGGAGAGGGCTACGCCCTGCCCGGTGCCACGCCGCCCTCCTGGTGCTGTCAAGGCCGCTGCGCGCCGCTCACGCGGTGGCCTGCGGCCAGCCTGGACAGCGGAGTACTGCGCGGCAGTCTCCGCACATCCCCTTTTTCTTTCAGAAAAATGGGGATTTTTCAGTCTCAGCTTAAAGCGAAATACCTTGTCCATGATCCTGCTCTTTGCCCTTGGAAACTGACGAACCGAGTTCGTTCCCATCGCCGTGGTGCGCATGATGATGATGTTGACCGAGGGCGTGGTCGAGCGCAGCTTCCCTGGTGATCGGCTGCGCGTGGCGGTCGTAGAACTGTCCGTGAGGGTCGATGTGCACGCGGCCATGCGTGCGGTCGTGTTCGTAGGTCTGGATCTCGCCATAGGAGCGCTTCCAGGTGAAGTCCTGACCCTCTTGTGGTGAGAGGGACTTTTCGATTGGTCCTCTTTGCCTTTGGAAGAGCTCCTCTGGCTGTTGGCTGCGCTCCTGCCTTTGATCCGACATGTTTGGCTCCTTCGGCTGTTGTGTGTGGTGTGGTTCCTGCCGCTGCTGGAAGTCCACGGCTGAGGTTTTGGTGACGTCGGAGCTGAGGCGCTGGCCCAGCGCGGCGGCGTCGTTGGTGTAAATCTGCGCATCGTGCGAGGCGCGCGAGACGGAGACATACGCGAAACGTGTGTTGATGAGGTCGGCGTGCGTGGTTGTGTCCATGTTGATGAGCACGCGGTCTGCAGTGAGCCCTTGCGAGCTGTGGGAGGTCACCGCATAGCCGTGATCGATGTGCCGCATTTGGTTGACGTCGAAGGTGAGGACGCGCGCCTGCTCACCATCCATCTTCACGGTGAGCTGAGGGCCGTCGATCTTCTGGACCGTGGCCAGCTCCCGGTTGGCAACGTGCAGGTTGCGATCTGGGGCGGTGAACTGGATACGATCGCCAGGGGCGAACTCGCGTTCGCGCTCCCTGTAGGCTGTGATGCCCTGAAGCCGCTTTGGATCGTAAGTGGCTTGCTGGCCGTCTTCGCGTTGGACCGTGAGTAGATTTTCCTTGGGATTGATCGCAACGACAGTGGCGTAGCTAGCGCGCTCAATGCCATGTTCCTTGCTGCCGCGGCTGTAATGGAGAACATCCTGCGGTTGGTACCGCTGCGCCCAGGCGCGGTCGGCGCCGGTCATCTCCGAGCGCGGCGTAAGTATGAGGAAGGTGCCTTCGTTCTTCGCGACGGTGCCTTTCTCCTGCAACTCGGCGCGCACGGCCTGGTTGATGGCCTGACGGCTGGCATTGTCGGGTGACACGATCAAGGTGTTTTCTGGCCGTACAGCGTAGCTTTTCGCGATGGCCTCGATGCGCTGCTTTGGATCGGCCAGCTCGGTGACACGGCCCTGTTGTTGCAGTAGCTCGATGCCGGTCTTGGTCTCATTCTTCGCCAGATGCTCAACGGCACGGAGCAGCTCAGGGTCTTTCTGGCGCACGATCTGGTCGAGTAGCGCGGTTCGCATCCCGGCCTGTTGCAATTGCTCGAACGGCTTGCCGGCTTCGACGCCCTGATGCTGGCGAGTGTCGCCGATCAAAAGCACACGGTCTTGCGACCCGATCTTTTCCAGGAACTCGCGCATCTGCTTGGTGCTCGAAAGTGAAGACTCATCGACCATGAACAGATGTCGTCTGCCGGGATCACCATCGACTTGCGTGCGGCCGCCCCAGGCAAGATAGCCCTGTAAGGTGTCGGCGAAGATGCCGGCCTCGCGGAGCTGAGCTGCTGCGCGGCCCGTGGGTGCGAAGCCTTCTACTGCATAGCCATTGCGCTCAGCGCCTTCGCGGATAGTTTCGAGAGTACTGGTTTTGCCACTGCCGGCTAATCCCTGCAAGCCCTGAATCCGGTCGCGTGAGGTTAGAACTTCCTCGATAACAGCTCGCTGTGAAGGATTGAGGAACTCTCGGCTGGCTGCACGTACAGCCGCCTGTTCCTGTGACGTGATCGGCTCGACACGACTCTGACCCTCGCGCATGGTCCTCACCACGGCCAACTCGGCGCGGATCGTGTCGAGCGTCGTGTACTGGTCGGCGCTTGCGTGCTTGAAAGACGAAACCTGCTGGAATTCGCCTATCTCGACTCGGCCATTGAAGGCGGCGCGGACCTGACCGTAAGTCGTCTCTCCCATGCCACGGCGCAAGGCATCGCGGAAGATATCGCGCTCGTCGGTGACGGCCTCGCGCTCATAACTGCGGTCGCGGGCATAGCTGACCGCTTCCTGAGCGCGGAGTTGAGTAGCATCGGGGCTCTGAACATGGGTCTGTTCCAGCGCACGTTCTCTCGCCTCGCCGACGATCCGCTCGGCCTGATTGCCATGATCGACGGCGAGTTGCCGGTGCGCGGCCAACACTGCATCGGGCGACAGGATTTCCTTGCGATCGCGCGTGGAATGCGCAGCGATCTGTGCCGCCTCATGGCCCTTGAAACCGCTCCTCTCGACCGCCTCGAGTATCTGCTGGCGGCGTGGGCTTGAGGCGTCGAGATATTCCTGGGTGTAGCCCTTGATCTCCGGCGCTCCGCTGCGGCCTGGCTCGATCTCGTAGCCCAGCTCGCGCAGCCGGTAGGTAAGCTCGGCTTGATAGACCGCAGTAGCAAACTGCTGCGTCTCAAATAACCCACGCGGTTGGAACGCTCGTGTCGAGCCGTCATCTCGTTCCGTGATGTTGAAGACGACCGCATGGGTGTGGAGCTGGGGCGCGGCGTAGCCGTCCACTGGACGTGCGGTGTCGTGCTCGAACTTGGCCGCGATGAAGCGACCGGTTGTCTCGGCGGCGTGGTTGCCACCGATCCTCGCCTGGGTGTATCGCTCCAGCTCGGAAAGTGCGGCGTTAACCGCCTCGCGGTGCGCCTCACGCACACGGTCATCGCCTCCGACCAGCGCGGTCAGCGACACGGATTTAGGAGCAGAGAAAGTGGCATCCCACCCGGCACGATGTTCGACCGGCGCGACGGTTTTACCGTCGCCCGTCGTGTACTGCTGTCCGTTCCGGTGCATCACCAATTGCTGCCCCGTCTCCGGGTGCTGCCCTTCGGCCAGCCGGGCGAATTCCTGAGCGCCTACAGCGCCCTTAAGCTCGTAGCGTTCAGCCAGCTTGCCGTGCCACTCGCCAACAATGGTGTCGCCCTGCTTCCAGTAGTTCTGCTCGGAGGACGTGAACTCTTTGGCGTGGTACGTCTGAGCCTGGCCGGAGTTGAGGGGTTTAGAAATAGTCAGCATGGGAGCCTATGCGCGGTCGAAATGAAAGCTCGGTTGGGCCAGCCGCTCGTCTTCATCCAACTCGTCATCGTCTACGGTGTCCTCCGGCGCGTCAGGATCGACGCTCGAGGAAAGCTCTTCTTCCGTCGGTTGATCGGCGTCGTCCTCGACCTGGGCTGCGCCAAATGGGTGAGGCTTCGGGTCGTGGTCTAAGTCCACTTCAGGAGCCTGCGGACGCTCACCGTATGGGGTGAGCGTATGTGGGTCGAAGCCCAGCTCGTCGTCTTCGACTTGGCGCGGAATGAAGGAGGCCGCGCCCTTTGGTACGTCCATGTAATCGAAGTGGAAGCGTGCAACGCTATTGCCCAACTTCAGGAAGGCGTGCCGATCATCCAGGCCGGAGATTTCAGAATCCATGACCAGGGGTTCCACCTGCCGATCAATTGTGAAGTTTCTGCCGGAGCGCGAACCATCGAAATGCGTCTC
>DATHJA010000158.1:0-3437 GCA_035316475.1 Edaphobacter sp.
AGCATCGAGCGGTTGATAACCTTCTCGAAGGGAGAGAGCGCATAGATCGGAGGCTCGGGCCTGTACTTGGAGAGAAGCCGAGCCGTAGCGCCGGTTTCGGTAAAGATCGCGATCGCAGCCACGTCGAGGTCGTCGGCGGCATGGGCCATGCACTCGCAGATGGTTTCAGCGACCGAGAGGCGCAGACCTCGCGGATGGCGGGAATCGGCCGGAGGGTCCAGGTGAATCTGCTCCTCGGTCTCGGTGACGATCTTGGCCATCATCGCAACCGCTTCGACGGGATATTTTCCGGCAGCACTCTCGGCCGAGAGCATCACCGCATCGGTGCCGTCGTAGATGGCGTTCGCAACGTCGGAGGCCTCGGCGCGGGTGGGACGAGGGTTCTCGATCATGGATTCGAGCATCTGCGTAGCAGTGATGACCGGCTTACGATACTCGGCGGCGCGGCGGATGATGTGCTTCTGGATGGCTGGAACCTTTTCTGGAGGGACCTCTACGCCGAGATCACCGCGAGCCACCATGATGGCGTCCGTGGCTTCGAGAATAGAGTCGAGATGCTCGATCGCCTGAGGCTTTTCCAGTTTGGCGACGATCCACGCATCGGAGTTCAACGCGGTCAGGCGGCTCTTGACGTGCCGGATATCGTCGGCGGTTCGCACGAAAGAGACGGCGACGGTGTCGACTCCCGCCCCGATGGCAAAGACCAGATCTTCTTCGTCCTTCTCGGTGAGCGAGGGAACCTTCACCGGGATTCCCGGAAGATTGATGCCCTTGTTCTCGCCCAGCATACCCCCGTTGATGATCTTGCAGACAACATCGCCGCCCTTGATCTTCTCCACGTGCAGCTCAATGAGACCATCCGAGAGCAGGATGCGTGATCCGGGTTCGAGATTTTCGGCCAACGTGGTAAAGGTAGTTCCAACCATTGCGGCCGTACCGGCGATCTCTCGCGGGGTAATGATGAGCTGCTTTCCCGCGGTCAGCAGAACAGGCTTGTGATCCTTGAGTTTACCCGTGCGAATCTTGGGCCCCTGCAGATCGGCAAGGATACAGATGGGCTTCCCTTCCTCTCGCGAGACCTGGCGAACCATGCGGATCAACTCGGCCTTTTGTTCATGGGAGCCATGGGAGAAGTTGAGACGAGCGACATCCAGACCAGCACGAACAAGCTGGCGAAAGACATCGATAGAGCTGGAGGCGGGGCCGAGAGTTGCAACAATCTTGGCACGACGGCCACGACCGGTGCCGATAGCGGAGGCGTCGGTAAGCATGGGATTCGCGGATGTAGTCATAAAAGCTGCTGGATCCTTTTCAAACCGTCGCGGAGGTTCCTCGAGGGCGTGACCAAAATAAAATTCCGTACGTTCGCCATTCTAACTGTCAGTTGTCTCGCGTGGGTAAAACGCTTCAGGACTGCGAGGACGAATCGCTCTGCCGATGGAAGGCAAAATTGAACTCGGCTCCGAAGAGAACGCTGAGCGAGACGATGTAGAGCCAGAAAAGAAGCGCGATCCCGGCTCCGAGCGAGCCATAGACCTGAGAATAATTGGCAAAACGGGTCACGTACCAACCAAAGATCAACGTCGTGAGAAACCACATCATCGTGGCGGCAATAGCGCCCGGAAAGACCTCGCGCCAGGGCTGCCTGACAGGCGTTCCCATATGATAGATGAGAGCAACCAGCCCTGTTGCGCCGATAAACGCGATGATCCAGCGCAAAATGATCGCGACGACAAAGACCTCGGTCCGAATGGAAGGGACGACGTGATTGGCGAGCCAGTGCGTGATGTAGTTTCCAAAGACAATCAGAGAGCTGGCAACGCCCATCGGAATCAGCGACAACGGCACCAGAGCATAGGCACGGGCTTGCCTGCGCCAGAAGGTCCAGCAGTCCAGCGGAAGCTGGTTAGCGCGACGAAAGCCTTCCATATAGGTCCCGATGAGTCCCGACGCTCCGCTAAAGGAGACCAGAAAGGAGAGGACGAGCACGTGCATGGATTTGCCTTTTTGCGGGGCGTCGAAGTAGCTCTGGAGGGTCGGGACGACCGCCGAAGGCACCAGGCGTTCAAAGAAGGTTCCAAGCTGGGTGCGTATCGGGGCGGTATCGGGAAGGCTTGCAATGATGGCCGCAGCCACAAGCAGCGCGGGAAACAGGGCTACCATTGCGGAGTAAGCTGCGGACTGCGCAAGGTTCGGGACATCGTGTTCCATGGCTCTCAGTGCGGCGCGATGAGAGAGGATGGGGATGCGCAGCAGTCGTCTCACGGCTCCAGTCTAAGCCCGCGGGCGTTTCATACCGCAAGAGGAAAGATCAGGCCTTCCAGCGACTGAGGAATTCGGTCACGTCGCTGGACTTCATACTACGCATGTTCTCGAACTCCTTGTTCTCCTGCGAGTAGAGCAGCTTGCCGCGTGCATCGAGCACGGCCAGTGCCGGAACCCCCTTCTGGATGGGAACCTTGTACTTTTCCGCGACGTCGACATTACGATCCATGCGGCCGATATCGACATGGACCACGACAAAGTGCTTGCGCAAAAGCTCCTCATTCGGGCTCTGGTGCATGTAGATATCCAGCACCTGGCAGTCTCCGCACCAGTCACCGCCAAAGTCGAGGAGGATGCGCTTCTTCTCGGCTTTCGCCTGTTTGAGTGCGGCTGCAATATCAGCCTTCGGGTCCGCGGTCGAGGAATAGAGATGCTTCTTGACGAACGGAGGCGCCATCTGTGCCCCAGCATGACGGACCGATCCCGGTAAAAGGGCCAGAGCCGCAACGCTGGTGAATAAAAGGAGTCTTGATGAACGCATGATGGCTTTGGTCCTCCTGGCTCCCTTCAACGGAGAGTCACCAGTTCATGATGCCTGAGCGCCGACGAGGTCGCAAGAAACTGCGTTGCGAACCCCGCCGGCATGCAATCTACTTCCCTGCGTAGTACCCGTCGCGAGTCTGCACGAAGAGATCTTTGCGAGAGGTCGCCAGGTCAACCCGGTGATACCCTTCGGCCGATGCCGCCTGATCCGGCGTATAGCCAAGCCGATACTGTGCCCGCAGCTCTTCGGCAATCTGATCGTAGATCTGGGCAACCGTCTGTTTCTTTGAAACCTCGAAGAGCCGTCCTCCCGTCTCTTCGGAGAGCTGCTTTAGAATCTTCTTTCCGTCTACTTGTTTCTGGCTGCCGTCATCACCATGGTTTCCTCCGCGTCCACCACCGGGGTAACCACCTCCCGTTCCCGGAAAACCTCCCCCGCGTCCTCCTGGAAAGCGTCCTCCACCAGAACGATCCCAGTTCTGCCGTTGCTGCTCCTCTCCTTTGAAATAAATTGCATAGATGATCGTATCCGCCCGCTGAGCGCTCTCGAGCGCCTTATTCAGGCTCTCCTTGCTTCCCTTGTCGACTCCGTCGGAGAGAACGATAAGCGCCTTTCGCCCCTTTTGTTT
>DATHJA010000159.1:0-5008 GCA_035316475.1 Edaphobacter sp.
GGGATGAAGGTAATCCCAGAGGGGGACACAGAGGCAAGAACCCAATGGTTCGTGGTCTGCTTCTGGATCCCGCAGATGCATGTAAATACAGTTGTGACTGCCATGGGGCCCCTCCTTTCCTCGCTGGTCAGGAGATGAAAGTGCTGCGTCTGCCGGGCGAGGAGAGATCGGATCGTCAGTCGTTTCCTGTCGATAATCTCGGTCCGATACCCTATGGGACGCTGGAATCGAGACGCGGGTTCTCTCAATGAATGAAAATCTTTGATAAATCGACGGCGAAAGCGCGCGCCCCTTCTGGCGCTTGAATTGCCTACTTCGGAAGGTGGATGGTGTGGCGAAACAGCCTGTCCGGTGGAGCGCCAGAGGACGATCTGGTGGCAAAGATGACGAGTCCGGCGAAGGATTCAATGCGCTGGAGGAGGTAGGACGTCTGGAGTTTGGCGTAGCGATCGTGACTGTCTTTAACCTCGCTGCGCTTGCCAAAGAGGGCGTCAGCCTCGTCGAAGAAGAGGATGGTCTGGGTGGGGTCGGTGGTGGCGAAGACGCGCTCGAGATTCTTTTCGGTCTCGCCGATGTATTTAGAGGTAATTGCAGCGAGATCGATGCGGAGCAGCTCACGGTCGGTGTTGTGGGCGATAGCCTCGGCTGCTGCAGCGGAGCTCGAAGGATTGCCGGTGAGCATGAGGGTGTTGGCTGTAGTGCCGGTGCTGATGGAGCTGGCGATGCTCTGGAGCTTTTCCAGGATCTCCGGCGGAAGAGTGAGGGACGAGAGCGGACGGACGGACTTGACGGTGCGGACGAAGGTCATGGGGCCTCCTGGAGTCGGGGACAACGCAGTCGGGATAACGATCATAATCGTTACCCCTGGATGTTTGTGTTGGCGAATGGCAAAGAATGCGTATGCAAAGAAAGAGCCCCGGACCATGCCGGGGCTCTTTCTTTCCAAGCTATGGAAGTTAGTTCTTCGCCGCAAGCTGACGGAGCACATACTGCAGGATTCCGCCGTTCTGGTAGTAGAGGATCTCCTGCGGGGTGTCGATCCGTACGGTCGCGGAGAACTCGATGGTCTTGCCGAGATCGGATTCGGCGAAGACGGTGATGGTCTTACCATTCGCGAACTTGGAGTCGAGCATGGCCTTCAGCTCGCCGGGCTGGCCGACGCGGAAGACCTCCTCCCCGGTGAGCTGGAGAGATTCGACGTTCTGCCCCGGAAGGAACTGCAGCGGGAGGATTCCCATGCCGACGAGGTTGGAGCGGTGGATACGCTCGTAGCTCTCGGCGACGACGAAGCGGATGCCGAGCAGCCTGGGCCCTTTAGCGGCCCAGTCTCTGGAAGAACCAGAGCCATACTCCTTGCCCGCGAGAATGGCGAGTGGAGTGGAACGCTGCGCGTAGGCCACCGAGGCATCGTAGATCGACATCGGGATATCGTCGGGCAGCAGGCGGGTGACGCCACCTTCCGTTCCCGGCGCAAGTTTATTCCGTAGTCGCACGTTGGCGAACGTCCCGCGGACCATCACCTCGTGGTTCCCACGGCGCGAGCCGTAGCTGTTGAAGTCGGCAGGCTTGACGCCGTGATCGGTGAGGTACTTGCCGGCGGGTCCGTTGAGCTTGATGGAGCCTGCAGGCGAGATGTGGTCGGTGGTGACGGAGTCGCCGAGGACGGCGAGGACGCGGGCTCCGGCAATATCTTCGATTGCGGACGGTTCAGCCTGCATGCCGTCGAAGTACGGAGCCTTGCGGATATAGGTGGAGTCGGGCTCCCATCCGTAGGTCTTGCCCTCGGGGAACTTCAGGCCGCGCCAGTTCTGGTCGCCTTCGGTAACGCGGCTGTACTCCTCCTCGAACATGTGGGAGTCGATGGAAGCTGCGACGGCGTCGGAGACCTCCTGCTGGGTGGGCCAGATGTCGCGGAGGAAGACAGGCTTTCCATCCTTGCCCTTGCCCAGCGGGGCGGTCTCGAAGTTATGGCTGATGTGACCGGCCAGAGCATAGGCGACGACGAGCGGGGGGCTCATCAGGTAGTTGGCGCGAACGTCGGGGGAGATACGGCCCTCGAAGTTGCGGTTCCCCGAGAGTACCGAGACGGCAACGAGGCCGTGATCCTCGATGGCCTTCGAGACGTCGGTGGGCAGCGGGCCGGAGTTGCCGATGCAGGTGGTGCAGCCGTAGCCGACGGTCTGGAAGCCGAGTTGATCGAGATACGACGTCAGCCCTGCCTTTTCGTAGTAGTCGGTAACGACGCGGGAGCCGGGAGCCAGCGAGGTCTTGACCCAGGGAGGCGTCGAGAGGCCCTTCTCCACGGCTTTCTTTGCGAGAAGCCCTGCGGCGAGCATGACGTAGGGATTGGAGGTGTTAGTGCAGGAGGTGATCGCTGCGATCACGATGGAGCCGTGGTCGAGGTACGAATCCGGGTTGACGCCGAAGCGGCCCGCGACCGTAACGTTGGGAGCCTCGAGGACGGCAACTGCGGTATCGGGCGCGCCTACGCTGCTTTCGGGATTGCCGTTGAGTGAGGCGTGACCGCCTTCGCCCTCCCAGCGCAGAACCTGACGGACCTCGTTGCGATTGGCGTTAGGTCCGAGGAGAGAGGGGAGCTGTCTGGCGAAGCTGGATCCTGCCTGCGACAGAGGAACGCGGTCCTGCGGACGTTTGGGACCGGCAACCGAGGGCTCGACCGTGCTGAGGTCGAGCGCGATGGTCGCGGAGTACTCGGCCTCGGCGGCGGCGGCGGTATGGAACATGCCCTGCTCGCGGTAGTAGGCCTCGACCAGCGCGATCTGGTCTTCGCTGCGCCCGGTGAGCCGAAGGTAGCGAAGTGTCTCGGCGTCGACCGGGAAGATGCCGCAGGTGGCACCGTACTCAGGGGCCATGTTGGCGATGGTGGCGCGATCGGCGAGCGGAAGTTCAGATACGCCGGGGCCGTAGAACTCGACAAACTTGCCAACGACGCCGAGCTTGCGCAGCATCTCGGTGACGGTGAGGACGAGATCGGTGGCGGTGGTGCCTTCCTTGAGCTTGCCGGTCAGCTTGAAGCCGACAACCTGCGGGACCAGCATGGAGACCGGCTGGCCGAGCATGGCTGCCTCGGCCTCGATGCCTCCAACGCCCCAACCGAGGACGCCCAAGCCGTTGATCATCGTGGTGTGGGAGTCGGTGCCGACGAGGGTGTCGGGGTAGGCGAGAGCGTAGGTCTGTTCTACGGTTGCCTTGCTTCCTTCGGTAGCGACGGCATCCAGGCTGCTCTGTGGAGTCGTGGTGAAGACGACGCGGGCGAGGTGCTCGAGGTTGACCTGGTGGCAGATGCCCATGCCGGGAGGCACGGCGGAGAAGTTGCGGAATGCGGTCTGTCCCCACTTGAGGAAGGCGTAGCGCTCGCGGTTGCGCTGGAACTCGAGCGCGGCGTTGATGTCGTAGGAGCCGGAGGTTCCGAACTGATCGACCTGCACGGAGTGGTCGATGACCAGCTCAGCAGGCTGCAGCGGATTGATGCGCTCGGGGTCGCCGCCGAGAGCGCTCATGGCATCGCGCATGGCGGCGAGGTCGACGATGGCGGGGACGCCGGTGAAGTCCTGCATCAACACGCGCGCGGGCATATAGGCGATCTCGCGCGAGGGCTCGGCTTTGGGCTCCCAGGTGGCCAGGAACTTGATGTCGTCGGCGGTGACGGTGCGGCCGTCTTCGTGGCGCAGCAGGTTCTCCAGCAGAATGCGGAGCGAGAAGGGCAGGCGGGTAAGATCGACGCCGCTGGACTTCAGCGCATCGAGACGGAAGATGGTGTACTTCTTCGAGCCGGACGCGAGGGTAGCTTTGCTCTTGAAGGAATCAGGATTGTTCTGCGAGGTAGACATCTCTTTTATCTCCGAGGGAGCGCGCCGGGCGCGCTGGTTGAGAGGCCTGGGGCTGGCCAAAGCAGCCCCGGTCCGACGGGGAAAGCGTATCAAAAATTGTAAGAGGTCGGGGATTGCGCTCGATCAGCGTCCGCGGTCGGGACGGCCGTGGCGATAGCGCTTCAGAAATGGATCGTACGCTGCCATCACACACATTCTACGACCATGGCTGGAACACTCTCAACCCTTATCGGTATAGCCTTGAAAGGACGATGCATTTTTTAGGAAAAAGATGTCCGAACAGAGAAAATTCGGCCCTCAAATTTCACGAGGGAAGACGAAGTGTTTTCTTAAATCCGCATCTCATTCTTAGACACGGTGTTTGTAGAGATGAGGAGTTAAACGCAAGACGATGAAAGCACAAGTCAACACAGGTCGCAGAACCTTTCTCTCGCGGAACATTCCCGCCACTTTTCTGGGCTTAGCTCTCTGTGGGGCCATAGGATTGACCGGATGCCGCGCCTCCGCGATGCAGTCTCAGGCGGCGGCGCAGGACCCCGGAGGGGATCCCGCGGATGCCAACATGGCTCCTCTCAATGGAGACCCCAACTCGCAGGCCGCCATCCAGCAGCCCGCAGTACAGCAACCTGCGACGCAGCAGGCCGCGCCTCCCCCAGCCTCGGGAGTTCAAAACGAGAGCGTCCAGCGAGCGCAGGAGTACCAACAGACAGGACAACAGCAGGGAGCCCCTCCGCCCGACCAGCAACAAGACCAGCAACAAGCCCAGCAACAGGCGCAGCCGGACGACCAGCAACAGCAGGCCGCATACGACGACGGGCAGGGAAACCCGGAGGACGAGCAGAACTACGAGGAGTTGGAGGCCCAGCAGGCGCCACCCGAGCTGCCAACCTACGACCAGCCTCCTGCTCCGGAGCCGAACTATATGTGGACTCCGGGGTACTGGGGCTATGCTCCTGCGGGCTACTACTGGGTTCCGGGCGTGTGGGTCTCGTCTCCCTGGCCGGGCGCGTTGTGGACGCCGGGCTACTGGGGTTTCTACAGCGGGCGCTACCGCTACCATCGTGGATACTGGGGCCGTTATATCGGCTTCTACGGCGGCGTCAACTATGGATGGGGATACCCGGGCTATGGCTTCTATGGAGGGTATTGGCGCGGGA
>DATHJA010000160.1:0-3234 GCA_035316475.1 Edaphobacter sp.
GAACAGAATGATGACCGACAAGATGAAGAACGCATTCTTGTAGCTCAGCATCGAGGCCTGCCGCAGCATATCCTGATAGGCCCGCCCCATCGCCATCTGCGAGGCCGCTGCTGCCGACATGCCCTGCGAAGTCAGCATCGACGTAATGCGGTCCATATATAGCCGGTAAGGAACGCTGCCCGGAATGACGTTGGCTGCCAACACGGCCTGATGCACCTGCGCACTCCGTGAGATGTAGGTGGTCAGCAGCGCCGTGCCCATGCTCCCGCCCAGGTTTCGGGCAAAGTTCGACAGGCTGGAGATCTGGTTGGTCTTGTCCAGCGGCACGCCGACATAGTTCAACGTGCTGATGGGAATAAAGACAAAGGGTAGCCCGACCACCTGAATCATGCGCCAGAGGGTCACGGTATCAAAGGCTGTATTCAGATCAAGCCGCGTCAGGTTGTAGATGCCTGCGGCGGTCGCGGCGTATCCCATCGCCACCATCAGGCGCGGGTCGAATTTGCCCAGCGTGCGACCGGCCACCGCCATCATCAGCATCATCACGAACCCAGCCGGCGAGAGCACCATGCCCGCGCGTTCGGCGGTATACCCCAGCAGCACCTGCAAATATTGCGGAATCAGGACTGTACTGCCGAACAGCACCATGCCCAGGATGAGCTGCAGAAAGACCGCGGTGCCGAAGTTGCGGTTCTTCAGCAGCTTCAGGTCGACGATGGGGTGGGAGTGATTCCACTCCCAGATCACGAAGGTGATCAGCGTAACGACAGCAAGAACCGCGCAGGTGACAATCATCTGCGATCCGAACCAGTCTTTCTCCTGTCCCTTGTCGAGGGTGAACTCGAGGAAGCCTACACCGATGGCCACCAGACCCAGGCCGAAGAAATCAACCTTTTCTTTGTGAGCATTCTGCTGGCGGATCTTCATCTCCGGTGGATCTTCCACCATGCGATTGCTGAGGTAGAGCGACAGCAGGCCCACGGGAATATTGATGAAGAAGATCCAGTGCCAGCTGAAGTTGTCCGTAATCCAGCCGCCCAGCGTAGGCCCGATGGCCGGAGCGACGACCACGGCCATGCCGTAGACCGCGAAGGCTTGTCCACGCTTTTCAACGGGGAAGGTGTCGGCAAGGATCGCCTGCTCGCTCGGGGCCAGGCCGCCGCCGCCGGCGCCCTGCAGGATGCGCGCGATGATCAGAATGGGCAGCGTCTGCGCGAATCCGCACAGCAGCGAGCAGATCGTGAAAAGCGCTACGCATGTCATGTAGAAGCGCTTGCGTCCGAACCGGTTGGAGAGCCAGCCGGAGACCGGAAGCACGATCGCGCTCGAGACCAGATAGCTGGTCAGCACCCAGGTCGCCTCCTCCTGGCTTGCTCCCAGGGTCCCCGCCATATGAGGCAGAGCTACGTTGGCGATCGAGGTGTCCAGAACCTCCATAAAGGTCGCCAGCGTCACCGTCAGGGCCACCGCCCACGGATTGTGGCGCGACTTCCATACGGCGGGCATGGGGCTCGGAGTGGCGACAGCGGTTGACATATCAGGTTCCTGATATAATATCAGCTAGCTGATACTTTGGCGAAACGAATCGACATCTCGAAGCCCCGCGCTGGAGACGACCGGCACCGGCAGGCGAAACAGGCCATGCGCTCCATGAAGCGCATCCTGATGCACTTTCGCTCATATGTGGACGAGCAGCTCCGTCCCCAGGGAGTCACCACCGCCCAGATCCATGTGCTGTTTGAGATTCGCAATGCTCCGGCTAGCTCCGGCGCCCATCTGGCCCGCTCCTGCTATATCACTCCTCAAACCATGCAGGCGCTGCTCAGGCACCTGGAGAAGGGTGGCTTCATCGTGCGGGGTAAGGATCCCGTCAACGACCGTATCGTCACCTCCAGCATCACTCCGGCTGGCGAGCGGCTGGTGCATTCCGTCGAAAAGACGGTTCAGCACCTGAAGGAAGACCTGTGGCGCGGCATCTCCGATCGCGACCTCGCGCAGCTCAACACCCTTCTGGAGCGCGCCATCGGCAACCTTGGCATCGCCGAAGAGTCCGACTCGCGCTAGCTCAGCACGGTGTCCGGAGGCGGCGCAGGAGGCTACGTGCCATAGCCGCGATGCTTCATCTCCAGCAGCTCGCTATGGCTGGGCCACGAGATCGTCAGCAGAAACGCCGAGTCCTTCACCGCCTCGATCTCATGCGGAATAGAGGCACCCAGCGTCATCAGGCTCCCCTCCGGAAGATCGTGAGTCTTGCCCTGCGCGGTAAAACGTATCTCTCCCTTCAGCACCTGTATCGAGATGGTGCCGTCCGCGTGATGTTCCTTCATTCGTGAACGAGGCTCCATCGCGATCAGGACGGTTCTGAAGTCGGCCTTCTTGAAGAGCGTCTTTGCGTAGTGGCCCGAGGTCCACGGCCTTTTGCTCTGTGTGTCGGCGAGTTCCTGCGTCAGGTTGAAGCGCGCGAAGTCGTCGATCATGTTTCCGTCATCTCGTGAAGTCGTCATAGCTTTCACCTCTCGCTAGGCCCCACATCCTACGCCCTTCATGGGGTTGGATGCACTCTGGTCCCTGCAGGCTGACTTCGACCTGCGTCTCGTTGCATACTTGTGATTCGCGCTTCTTCGGCCAGCAACGGAAGGGAAGCGATCAATATAAAGGAGTCTTCATGGCAGAGAGCACGGCAGCAGCGGCGGTTGAGTTTGCACGCGGCAATCAGGGGCGTTTTGTAGAGGAGCTGAAGGCATTGCTGCGTATCCCCTCCGTCTCCACGCTGCCCGAACACGCGCCCGACGTCCGGCGGGCCGCCGAGTTCGTTGCCACCGAGCTCGGCCGCATCGGCATGGAGAATGTGCGCCTCGTCGAGACCATCACCTCCAGCCATCCCAGCGGCCATCCGCTCGTCTACGCCGACTGGCTGCACGCCCCATCTGGCGCGCCCACCGTGCTCTGCTACGGCCACTACGACGTTCAGCCCGCCGAGCCTCTGGACGAATGGACGACACCGCCCTTTGAGCCCACCGAGCGCAACGGAAATCTCTACGCCCGCGGCGCGGCGGACGACAAGGGCCAGATGTGGATGCACGTCAAGGCGCTCGAATCGCTCTTTGCGGCAAATGACGGCAAGCTTCCGGTAAACGTCCGTGTCCTGATCGAAGGGGAAGAGGAGGTAGGCGGCGAAGGAATCGCCTGGTTCGTGCGCGAGCACGGCGATCAGCTCCATGCTGATGTCGCTCT
>DATHJA010000161.1:0-2113 GCA_035316475.1 Edaphobacter sp.
CACCGTCGGTCTATGGGATCCGGAGCGTTATCGCGGAGAGGGCCGCGCGAAGTTCAGCATCTCCACTGTGACGGCGACGGGACCGTACATGCCCGGGCCACTGGTGCCCGGCACCTGGAAGGTCTCGTTCGGCTTCAACTACGTCGCCCCCGGAGCGCATGGTGAGTACGCGCTGCGCATCCATCTCTCGCGCCAGCTCGATCCGGCCCATTACGTTGTGTTGAATCCCAAACCCGCCTGGTACATGGGCGACCTGCACTCGCACACCGGAAACACCGATGCCGTCTGCAAGAGCCAGTCTGGGAAAGACGTTCCCTGTCCTGTCTGGAAGCTGCTCGAGGCCGCTGCCTCGCAGAAGCTCGACTTTCTTGCCGTGACCGACCACAACACGCAGGCCACCTTCAACGAGATGGAGCAGGTGCAGTCCTACTACGACAAGCTGCTGCTGATTGCCGGAGAAGAGGTGACCACGGTTCGAGGACATACTAACGTCTGGGGAACGATCGGACCTCTGGACTATCGCGCCGCTGACCGCGGCTTCACGATCAACGACCTGTTCGACCAGGCACATGCACAGCATGCTCTGGTCAGCATCAACCACTGGTACTGGCCGTGGGATGGGCATTGTCCCGGATGCGGTTGGGGCTGGATGCCGATTACGGACTTCACGAAGGTTGACTCCATCGAGGTGATCAACGGCTATCACGAGCACGGCTCGTGGTTCACGCCGCCCCCGGGTAATGGAGTTCCGCTGTGGGAGAAGCTGCACGCGCAGGGGCTGCGACCCACTGGCGTTGGCGGCGGCGATGAGCATCGCGGTGGAGAGCAGCTCTCCCTGCACGATGGCGTTGGAATCCCGACCACGGTCGTCTATGCGCGCGAGCTTTCGCAGCCCGCCATCCTCGAAGGCATCAAGGCCGGGCACGTCTACGTGAAGTCCGGCGGACCCGATGGTCCCGAGCTGCTGCTGAATGCCGGCTCCGCGATGATGGGCGACGAGATCACGGCGTCGAAGGGAAGCATGGTCGACTTTACCGTGAAGACCGACGATCGCTCCGGCGCAAGGCTGCGTCTCTACCTCGATGGCAAGCCGATCGAAGATGGTGCGCCCGCACTCTCGAACGGGACTGCAAACTACCACTGGACCTCGGATGGAGGGCGTCACTGGCTCCGTGCCGAGCTTATCGACGGCAAGGCGGGCAGCGATCCGATTGTGCTGACCAACCCTATCTATATGAATTGGAAGTAGTTTAATCGGTATACAGTTTTACTTGTTATGTCTACAATGAAGATCTCTTGAATAGGTTGTCACCTCGTAGGGACAACACAGTATGCTTTGCGACTCCACTGGTTTGTCGAAGTCCGGTGCCTGCTTGGCCAGTGTGGCATGTGTCTGCTTGGAAGCTGTTGAGTATTACGCAATGGTATTTGACGATAAAGCAACGAGACATCTATGTTGGTAGACGCGGAGTCGCATCCTAAGAATTGAGGTTTTTCTATGTCATCGACCGTAGTGGCACCCGAGGTTAAGAGCGCGGACAGCCCGAAGCTGCGCGAGATTACGCACTGGATTGGCGGTCAGAAGGTCGCTGGTTCTTCCGGCCGATTCGGCAATGTCTACAATCCCGCGACCGGGCAGGTGCAGGCGCAGGTTCCGCTGGCGAATCGCGCGGAGTTAGATAAGGCTGTTGCTTCGGCGCTGGCTGCGTTTCCACAGTGGGCGGAACAGCCTCCGCTGCGGCGCGCGCGGGTTCTCTTCCGTTTCCGCGAGCTGTTCGAACAGAACCTGGAGAGGTTTGCCGAGATCATCACCTCGGAGCATGGCAAGGTCTTCTCCGATGCCAAGGGCGAGGCAACTCGCGGGCTCGAGGTGGTCGAGTTCGCCACCGGAATCCCGCAACTGCTGAAAGGCGAGTTCACCGAGCAGGTGGGTGGTGGAATCGATAGTTGGTCGATGCGTCAGCCGTTGGGCGTCGTGGCCGGAATCACGCCGTTCAACTTTCCGGCGATGGTTCCCATGTGGATGTTCCCTGTGGCGCTGGCCTGCGGCAATGCCTTCGTCCTGAAACCGAGCGAGCGCGACCCGAGCGCGTCGATCCTGATCGCTGAGCTG
>DATHJA010000162.1:0-2903 GCA_035316475.1 Edaphobacter sp.
CGTGCCTCGTCGAGGCGCCTCGAGTCTTCGATGGAGCCGCAATCGCGACTCCGGCACAGCTCAGCCCTGCCGCACAAACGGCACACCAGACCCCGATACTCCGCAGCTTGTTGCATATCGACATCGCATCTTCAGTTTAAGAGCGCTACCCACCCGCTCCTTGTGTGAAAACGCACGCGGGTACTCCCAGCGATACCCCCATAACGGGACACGAAAAGAAGTTGATTCAATCATCGTATTTTTACATCGCCCGCCTAGTCTGATTCATCAAACTACGCCACGACACGGTCCGGCGCTCAAGGAGCACACATCATGAATGATTTAAAAGGTAAAGTCGCTGTCGTAACAGGATCCTCCAAGGGCATCGGCGCGGCCATCGCCGAACGTCTCGCCTCCGACGGAGCCTCGGTGGTCGTCAACTACTCACGCAATGCAGCACCTGCCGAGGCGCTCGTTGAACGCATCCACTCTGGCGGAGGAAAAGCAATCGCCGTCCAGGCCGATCTCTCCAAACCGGAGGAGATCGCAAAGCTCTTCTCCGAAACCAGCAAAGCCTTTGGACGCCTCGACATCCTCGTCAACAATGCAGGAGTCTACAAATTCGTGCCGATCGAAGCCGTCGATGAAGAACACATCGACAAGCACTTCAATCTAAACGTGAAGGCTCTTCTGCTCGCCACCAAAGCGGCCGTTCCCCTCTTCGGCGCGGACGGCGGAGTCGTCATCAATATCAGCTCCGGCGTCGCGCTCACACCAGCTCCGGCCAGCTCTGTCTATAGCGGAACCAAGGCCGCTGTTGATGTGATTACTCGCGTCCTCGCGATGGAGCTCGGTCCGAAGAAGATCCGCGTGGTGGGAATTGCGCCTGGCGTCACCGTGACCGAGGGTCTCGACGCAATGGAAGAGATGGACGAAGCAGCATCAAACTATGCCATCTCTCGCACACCCCTTGGACGTCTCGGCAAACCTGACGACATTGCCGGTGCGGTAGCCTTCATGGCCTCTTCGGACGCCGGGTGGATCACAGGCGAGACGCTACAGGTCGGCGGCGGACTGAAGTTCTGAACTAAAGCAGTCCGCCAACCACCTCTGTGGCCTTCCCTAACGCACCGTCGAGCGCGCCCGCATCGCTTCCGCCAGCTTCAGCAAGATCTGGCCTGCCGCCGCCCTTACCGCCGACCAGCGCGGCAATCTGACCGACGATCTTGCCGGCCTGCACTTTGCCGGTAAGATCCTTGGTGACTCCAACGATCAGCGAGACCTTGCCCTCGGCCGCCGCGCCCAGCACCACCACGCCCGAACCCAGCTTGCCGCGAAGCTCGTCGACGAGGTTGCGCATCTGCGATTTATCCAGCGCATCGACGCGCTGCGCCAGCACCTTTACGCCCTTCACCTCGACCGCTGAAGAAGCAGCATCCGCAACGGAAGACGAAGCAGCCTTCATCCGCACCTGCTCGAGCTCGCGGCGAAGCTTCTTCATCTCCTCTTCCTGCGCGGCAATCCTCTGCCGCAACGCATCCGCGGGAGCCACATCGCTCGTGCCCACGAGCGAACCCACCACACGCACCACCTCGAAGCCTCGGCGGAACTCGTTCAACGCTCCCGTGCCGCTGACCCCCTCCACGCGACGTACGCCGCTCGAGACCGAGCCTTCGCCCACCAGCTTCAACACGCCGATCTCGCCGGTCGCGCCGGTGTGGGTTCCACCACACAGCTCGGTCGAGAAATCACCGATCTTCACCACGCGCACGCGTTCGCCGTACTTCTCGCCAAAGAGCGCCATCGCGCCCAGCTCGTTCACCGCGACATCGATCGGGACATCTACCAGCGTCTCGACCTTCGTGTTCGCCAGTACCTGCCGGTTCACGATGTCCTCAACCTGCTGCAGCTCTTCCTCGGCAACACCCGTGAAGTGCGAGAAGTCAAAACGCAGTCGCGTCGCATCGTTTAGCGATCCCGCCTGCTTGACATGCTTACCCAGCACCTCACGCAGTGCCGCATGCAGCAGGTGCGTCCCCGTGTGGTTGCGCTCGGTGGCGCGACGGTTTTCGCCATCGACCACCGTATCTACCGTGTCTCCGACCGCAAGCCTCTCCCGCGCCTTCACCTTATGGGCGAAGACACCCTGCACCGGCTTGGTCGCTCCGCTCACATCGGCGACGACGGTATTGTGATCGTCCGAGTACAGCCAGCCCATATCGCCAACCTGACCGCCCGAATCCGCATAGAAGCTCGTAGCATCGAGCACCACCTCACCCTGCTCACCCGCCTTCAGCTCAGGAACTCCAACTCCATCCTTCACCAGTGCAAGAACCTTCGCGCCCTCCACCTTCAGCGCCGAGTAGCCCTCGAACTCCGTCTTCGGAAGCTCGCGATAGACCGGAGCCGCGCTCTTCTGCGATCCGCCCTTCCACGATGCGCGAGCACGCGCCTGCTCCTCTTCCTTCGCGCGCTCGAAGCCGTCCATGTCGAAGGGAATCCCGGCATCTCGTGCTGCGTCGACCATGAAGTCCAGCGGCATGCCGAAGGTCTCATACAGGCGGAACGCAGCCGCGCCAGAACGCAGGGTCTCCTCGTTCATCTGCCGCAGGCCAAGCTCCAGTGTGCGCGCAAACTGCTGCTCCTCAGCAAGCACCACCTTCGCCACACGATCCGCCGACTCCTTCAGCTCCGGATATGCCACGCCCATCTCATCGCGTACCGCATAGACCATCTCGTGCATGAAGGGCTTCTCCTGCCCCAGCAAACGTCCATGACGAATCCCGCGTCGCATGATCTTGCGCAGTACATACCCGCGCCCCTCATTCGAAGGCAACACACCATCTGAGATCAGGAACGTTGCCGCGCGCGAGTGGTCCGCAATAATGCGCAGCGAAGCCTGTGAACGCACATCGACCTCGTGG
>DATHJA010000163.1:0-7654 GCA_035316475.1 Edaphobacter sp.
TTCGCTTGCGATTAGGACAAGTGCGATGGACATTCAGAGACCAGATATTAAACGAAAGAAGGTTCGGCAGCAGTGGATTGCCGGAGGGGTTGGCGTGCTGGTGCTGGCGCTGGTGGCGTTCTTTGTCTCCAGGCTGAAACCCGCCGCGCCGACAGTGGACAGGGCGGTGGTCTGGACAGACACGGTGAAGCAGGGTCCTCTGCTTCGGCAGGTGCGGGGGCCGGGGACGCTGGTTCCGCGAGAGGATCGCATCCGGCTGATTCCGGCGGAGACCGAGGCGACGGTGGTCCGGATTCGTGTGCTTCCGGGCGCGAAGGTGGAGCCGAATACCGTGCTGATGGATCTGGTCGATCCCACGCTGCAGCAGGAGCTGCTGGATGCTCAACTACAGCTGAAGGCAGCGCAGACCGACCTGATGAACGTGAAGGCGAAGCTGAACAGCGACCTGATGACCCAGAAGGCCGGGGCCGCGACGGTGGGCGCCGATTATAAGCAGGCCAAGTTACAGGCGCAGACCGACAAGTCGTTGTATGACCTGGGAGTGATCAGCGGTCTGACCTATAACGCTTCGAAGGGTAAGGCCGATGAGCTGACCACGCGCGACGATATTGAGAAGCAGCGGCTGGTGGTGAACGAGACGGCCATCGAGACGCAGGTTGCGGTACAGCAGACAAAGGTGGCCCAGGCGCAGGCTCTGCTGGGGCTGAAGCAGAAGCAGCAGGACGCGCTGAACGTGAAGGCGGGAATCAGCGGTGTTCTGTCGGAGATGTCGCACCAGGTAGGCGAACATGTGGCTCCGGGAACGACGCTGGCCAAGGTAATTCAGCTGGATCAATTGAAGGCCAGCCTGAAGATCGCTGAGACGCAGGCCCGGGATATCCAGATCGGCCAGCCCTCGGAGGTCGATACGCATAACGGTGTGATTGAGGGCAAGGTGATGCGAATTGATCCCGCCGTAGTGAACGGAACTGTGACCGTTGACGTAGAACTGGCAGGCACGCTGCCGCAAGGGGCGCGCCCCGACCTGAGCGTAGACGGAACGATCGACCTGGACCGCATGGCAAACGTGCTTTATGTGGGCCGACCGGCGTTCGGAAACGAGAACAGCACGATTCAGCTGTTCAAGCTGAGTCCGGACGGCAAGACAGCGGTCCGGGCTCCGGTGAAGGTCGGCAAGGCCTCGGTCAATGCGATTCAGGTGATCGAGGGATTGCAGAGCGGGGATACGGTGATTCTGTCGGACATGAGCCGATGGGATAACACGGACAAGATTCGCCTGGAGTAGAACGCGACAGAACGAAGCACGAGGAAAAGGAGAGAGCGAATGGCGGAGACAATTATCGAGATCGAGCAACTCACGAAGGTCTTTTACACCGATGAGATCGAGACGCATGCGCTGTCGGGTGTGCATATGCGGATTGGGCGGGGCGAGTATGTAGCGATGTCGGGGCCTTCGGGCTGCGGGAAATCGACGCTGCTGTCGATCATCGGACTGCTGGACACGCCGTCGAACGGGAGCTACCAGCTGAACGGCAAGGCGGTTGCCAACCTGGACTTCGGGGATCGCTCGCGGATTCGCAACCAGGAGATTGGGTTCATCTTCCAGAGCTTCAATCTGATTGGAGATCTGAGTGTTGCCGAGAATGTTGAGCTGCCATTGACCTACCGCACGGGGATGCCTGCGGCGGAACGCAAGAAGAGGGTGCAGGAGTCTCTGGAGCGGGTGAATATGGCGCACCGGATGCGGCACTATCCGGCGCAGCTCTCAGGAGGTCAGCAGCAGAGAGTCGCTGTCGCTCGCGCACTGGCCGGGTCGCCGTCGATCCTGCTGGCGGACGAGCCGACGGGAAACCTGGACTCGAAGAATGGCGAGGCGGTGATGAAGCTGCTGAAGGAGCTGCATGACGAAGGCGCGACGATCTGCATGGTGACGCACGATCCACGCTTCGCCGCGCATGCGGAACGGCAGATCCACCTGTTCGACGGCAAGGTAGTGGCAGAAGGAGAGCTGAGCCAGCTGATGGCGGAGGCATAGTCATGATGCGTGAAGTAATGGAAGAGGCAAGAGAGACTGCGCGGGAGATGCCGGCCTTTACCGCGGCTTTTCTGCTGCTGGTCGCGCTGTGCGTGGGGGTTCGCTGCGCGGTGTTCTACGAGGCCGATGGAGAGCAGCCAAAGTTGATCGCTGCCGAGTCGGTGAGCCGTGCCGTAGTGGAAGGAACCGATGCGATCAGCCGAATGCGTGCGCGGGCGGAGTGTCCGTTGAAGACGCCAGGGTTCACGCTGGTCGTTGGACTGCGACAGTACGAGATGGAACTGAGCGTTCCTATCGCAAGCGTGCAGTCGCTGTTTAACGACGCGCACATGAATGTAGTCCACCTTGCCGCGCGCAGGCTCGATGGGTTTGCCTGAACGGAATTTTGCTGCGCGGACGACGCGGGAAGAGGAGTGAGTGATGAATCGACTGATCCAGGATGTGAGATTCGCCCTGCGGCAGCTGCGGAAGGCTCCGGGGTTCACCATCACGGCAATCCTCACGCTTGCGCTGGGCATTGGAGCCAATGCCGCCATCTTCACGCTGGTCCATGCGGTTCTTCTGAAGAATCTCCCTGTTGCCGATCCGAAGATGCTGGTGCGGGTGGGGGACAACGACGACTGCTGCGTGAATGGCGGCGTACCGGACAACAACGATTACTCCATCTTCGCTTCGGAGCTGTACGAGCATCTTCGCGACAATACACCGGAGTTCGAGAACCTGGCGGCGATGCAGGCAGGTGTTGGATATGGCGGCATCACGGCGCGAAGCAACCACAGCGATTCTCTCCCGAAGGCGGCGCAGGGAGAGATGGTCACGGGAAATTACTTTCAGGTCCTGGGCCTGAAGCCTTATGTGGGGCGTCTAATACAGCCCTCGGATGATGTGATCGGCGCGCCAATGGGGGTCGTGATGAGCTACCAGGCCTGGCAGCGCGATTACGCCTCGGATCCTTCGGTTGTAGGCAGCACGTTCACGCTGAATACCTACCCAGTGACGATTCTCGGCATCACGCCTCCTGGGTTTTATGGCGACCGCATGACCGACACTCCGCCAGATTTTTATATCCCGATGATGATGGAGCCCCTGATGGGACCGGCCCATCCGACGAGCCTTCTGCATCGCCGCGGCGCAAACTGGCTTTATCTGCTGGGGAGGATCAAGCCGGGCGCTGATGTTCCACAGCTGCAGGCAAAGATGAGCGGCTCGCTTCGCAACTACCTGACGACTCTCGATCTTTATAAAAAGAAGGGGCAGGAGAAGAACCTTGCGCAGTCCCACGTTGTTTTGATGCCCGGCGGGGCGGGGATCGAGAACATGCAGCAGGAGTTCGGAACGGGGCTTCGGCTTCTGATCTCCATCTCGGCGCTGGTTCTTCTGATTGCATGCGCCAATATCGCGAACCTTGTGCTGGTGCGCGGCATGGCGCGGAGGGCCGAGACCTCGATCCGCATGGCGCTGGGGGCTCAGAGAACAAGATTGATCCGGCAGATGCTGACGGAGAGCGTCGTGCTGTCATGCCTGGGAGGAGTTGCCGGGCTGATTGTCGCTTTTGCAGGAAGCAAGCTTCTACTGGCGATGGCATTTCCTGATGCAAGAGCTCTTCCGATCGATGCCACTCCTTCATGGGCAGTGCTAGGATTCGCCTTCGGGCTGTCGCTGCTGACGGGGTTGATCTTCGGGATCGCGCCGGCGTGGGTGACATCGCACTCGGAGCCGGCCGAGGCTCTGCGCGGCTCGAACCGGTCCACGAAGGACCGCGCAGGATGGGTGCAGCGATCGCTGGTGATCTTGCAGGCGGCGCTTTCTCTTGTGCTGCTGGTCGGCGCGGGCCTGCTGGCAAAGAGCCTGAGCAATCTAGAAAACCAGGACTTCGGCGTGCAGACGGAGAATCGCGTGGTGGCTCACTTCAGCCCGGAGAATGCTGGTTATAAGCCGGAACAGCTGCAGGCGCTCTACGACAAGATCGACCAGGACATGCATGCGCTTCCGGGCGTGGAGAAGGCATCGCTTTCGCTGTATACGCCGCTCGAAGGTAATAACTGGGGCGAGGGTGTATTTATTCAGGGACGGCCTGAGCCGCGCGTAGGCGATTCCATTGGAGCATCCTGGCTGCGGGTGGGGCCGGAGTACTTCGACATCGCAGGCCATCATATGCTGCGCGGGCGAGGAATCACGATCCACGATACGGCAACCTCCACTCCAGCGGTGGTCGTCAACCAGACCTTCGTGAAAAAGTTCTTCCCGAAGGGAGAGGATCCAATCGGCGCACACTTCGGGGTATCGGGCATGGAGAGCGTGGGCGACTGGGAGATCGTGGGAGTTGTATCGGACATCAAGTACAACGATTTGCGCAAACCGGTACGAGCGATGTACTTCCGGCCGCTGCTGCAGGTCGCACATACGAAGCCGGAGGACGATATCCGATCGCTGTTCGCAGGCGCGATCATGCTGCAAACCAAGGGCTCGGTCGATGGACTGGAATCGCAGATACGCAGAGCGCTTGCCAACATCAATCCGAATCTGACGCTCACACGCTATGACACCTTCGCCGGGCAGATCCATGGACAGTTCAATCAGGAGCGCCTGATTGCGCGGCTTACGCTGATGTTCGGCCTGCTTGCGCTGGTACTTGCCTCCGTGGGTCTGTATGGAGTGACTGCTTACTCGGTGGCGCGACGCACGCCGGAGATTGGGGTGCGCATGGCGCTAGGCGCCAATCGCGGCAGCGTGATTGCGATGGTGCTGCGAGAAGCGATGATGCAAGCAGGAATCGGGCTAGCGATCGGGATTCCCGTGGCCTGGATATGCACCCGGTTTGTGCAGTCGCAACTGTATAACGTTGGCGGCCACGATGTGACGGTGCTCATTCTGGCTGTTGCAGTGCTTGCGATCGCCGCATGCGTGGCGGGATTTATCCCGGCACAAAGGGCGGCTTCGACGGATCCGGTAAAAGCGCTGCGAACGGAGTAGACCGGCAAATAGAGAGGACCGAGAGATGAGAGCAAACACGATATCCGGGATCGTGCAGGACCTTCGTTTCGCCTTGCGGCAGTTGCGAAGAGCGCCCGGCTTTACGGCGACGGCGGCTCCGATTGAACCGACAGAGGCTTTGCTAACGGAATAGGGGAGTCATGATTGAACTAAGGAATTTAGAGCGCAGCTACAAGACCGGGCACATGGAGACGTGGGTTCTTCGCCGGGTGAATCTGACGATTCGTCCCTGGGAGTTCATCACGATCATGGGTCCTTCAGGTGCGGGAAAATCCTCGCTTCTGAACGTGCTGGGGATGCTGGATGACCAGTGGCGAGGAGAGTTCGACTTCGACGGCGAGGCGGTGCACAGCATGAACCGCAAGCAGCGGGCCGACCTGGCGCGGCGCCGCATCGGGATGGTATTTCAGAGCTATCACCTGCTGGACGATCTGACGGTGGCAGAGAATATCGACCTTCCCCTGTCGTACAAAGACATCGCGCGCACCGAACGGCAGGCCCTGGTGGCGGATACGCTCGACCGCTTCAGCATCGTGGGCAAGAAGGACCTGTACCCGCATCAGCTTTCAGGGGGGCAGCAGCAGCTGGTGGGGATCGCCCGCGCCATGATTCACAAACCCGCGCTGTTGCTGGCCGATGAGCCGACAGGAAATCTGCAGTCGAAGCAGGCGAAGGAGATTATGGTGATGTTCCGGCAGTTGAATGAAGAGGGTACAACGATTGTGCAGGTTACACACTCGGAGACGAACGCGGCCTATGGGACACGGACGATCGAGCTGCGAGACGGATGGGTGTACTCCGATACGGCGGGTGAGGTGGCCAATAAGCCGCAGGAGGTGCGCCCTTGAGGAATTCCCTTCCCCGATACGTGAGCGCAGTTCTGTTGTTTACATTGCCATCGTGGGCGCAGGACACGCAGACTGCAGCGGTGCAGGCTCCTACTCTGCGCCTGGATGTACCTCATTCGCATAACCCGCTGGACACGTACCGCGCGAGCCTGGTGCCGCAGCCGAACCTTGCCAATACTCCGCGCATTGATAGCCTCGTCCACAATGGCGTCCTAGAACTTAGCCTGAAGGATGCGATTCTGCTGTCGCTGGAGAATAATCTGGACCTGGCGATCGCGCGGTATAACATTCCCATCGCCAAGGCAGACATTCTGCGCACGCGCGCGGGCGCATCGTTTCGCGGCGTCAACACCGGCGTGGTGCAGAATACACCCGGCGGAGGCGTAGGCGGCTTCGGATCCGCAGGAAGCGGCGCAGGCGCAGGTGGAACCTCGGGCGGTGCAGGCGGCGCAGGTTCGGGAGCCTCGGGACTCGTGACGTCGACACTCGGCGCCGGAACGATAGTACAGTCTTATGATCCTTCTCTTACAGGAACGTTCAGCAACGAGCATTACACTCAACCACTTTCGAATCTTCAAACCTATGGCGTTCCTCTGCTGCAACAGAACACGACCATTGGAAATGTCAGCTACTCGCAGTCTTTCCCAACCGGCACAACCCTTTCGGGGGTCTTCCAGAACAATCGCAGTGCAACGAACAGCATACGAACTTTCCTGAATCCATCTTTAAATACGTACTATCAAGTTGCTCTGCAGCAACAACTGCTGGCCGGATTCGGATTCGGACCAAACCTGCGATATCTGCGGATTGCGAAGAACAACCAGAAGATCTCCGACCAGGCCTTCAAACTGCAGGTGATCACGACGATCACGCAGATCGCAAACATGTACTGGGATCTGGTAGCCGCCTACGAAGACGAAGGCGTGAAGAGCCGGGCGCTCGACTTCGCCAATCAGACGTTGGACAGTGGACGTAAGCAGCTTGCACTGCAAGCCATCCCCGCAATGGATGTGATGAAGGACGAGGCCGAGGTCGCCAACCGCGAGCAGGACCTGACCATCGCGAAGACGACGCTGCAGTTTCAGGAGCTGCTGATCAAAAATGCCCTGACCAAGAATCTTGACGATCCCATTCTGGAGGCGATGCCTGTACATCCGACAGACTCAAGCTCGACGATGAGCGCGGAGAGCGCAGGGTCGATGGCGGACAGCATTGCCGAGGCCTTGCAGGACAGGATTGAGCTGAGCGAATCGAACATCGACCTTGAGAACAGGCGCATCAGCCGAAGCGCCGCGCGCAATGCGCTTCTTCCGACAGTCGCTCTCAACGCCTTTTATGGAGGAACCGGCCTAGCGGGCCCCCCAAATCCCCTCGCGAATACTCCGTCGACCGTTCCCACAGAGTGGAGCGGCGCGTTACGGAATGCCTTCAACAATACGGCTCCGGATTACTATGTTGGGCTCTCCATCAACGTGCCAATTCGCAACCGCGTGGCGAAGTCGGACCAGTACAGGTCGGAGCTGGAGGCGCGGCAGGCGGAGCTGAGGATGCAGCAGCTAAAAAAGCAGATCCGCATCGAAGTTCGCAATGCCGAGTACGCTCTGGAGCAGAGTAAAGCCCGTGTGGAATCGGCCCGCAAGGCTCGCGAGCTGGCGCAGAAGACATTCGACATCACCGCGAAAGAACAGGAGCTGGGGGCAGGGTCAAACTACCAGACCCTGACGGCGCGGCGCGATCTGTCTGCGGCGGAGTCGACCCTGGTGGCCGCTATGACGGC
>DATHJA010000164.1:0-7115 GCA_035316475.1 Edaphobacter sp.
TTTCTGCGAGGTTCAACGGTGCTCGACGTCCATCCCCCTCATTCCGCAATGCATGGCATCCGCGACTTCCTCCTGCATCTCTTCACCATCACCGTGGGCCTGCTCATCGCCCTGAGTCTCGAAGGCTGTGTCGAGCGCGCTCATCATCGTCACCTCGTTCACGAGGCCGAGGCCAGCCTTCGCACGGAAATTCAAAACAACGCGAACGCCATCCCGGGCGCACTTGAAGATCTGCACAAGCAGCAGGCTGCGATCAAGCACGATGTTGAGGTTCTCCAGTACATCGTCCAGAACCACAAGGCTCCTAAAGACTCGAACATGGAGATTACCTTCCGTGCTATCGGTCTCGACGACGTCGCGTGGAAGACAGCCCAGACGACCACAGCGATTTCCTATATGCCTTATTCCGAAGCACAGGAATATGCCACTCTCTACTCTCTGCAGGACAAGTTCAGCTCTGCTGAACTGCAGGCAGTCCGCGATGCCACCAATAGTCTTGGTCCGTTTATCTCCAATAAAAAGGACGATCCGGATCCCACCAGCGGTCAGGCTGTGGCCATTAGGGAAAACATCGAGACGCTGGCCGGACAGCTTCTCTATGTCGATTCGCTCATGCAATCCCTCCAGGCCGAGTACAAGAAATTCCTCTCCACCCAACCCAAAGAATCGTAGACGTACGGCGTTCCAATTTCCTTTCCCTCGAAACGGCGCCGGGATGGAAGAATGAAGAGGAGAGGTTGAAACGGTTATGGCAATGAACAGCGATGAGCAGATGCGTTTGAAGCAGGAGGCGGCGGAGCGTGCGCTGCAGCTGGTGGAACCCGGGATGATCGTGGGTCTGGGCTCTGGCTCGACGGCGACGCTATGGATCAAGCTGCTGGGCGAGAAGGTGCGCGACCAGGGACTCAGGATTCGCGCCATTGCCAGCTCGGACGACAGCGAGAAGCTGGGACGCAGCTATGGGATTCCGTTTACGACATTTGAAGAGACCCCGAGCCTCGATCTGACGATCGACGGAGCCGATGAGGTTGCTCCGGGTCTGGCTCTGATCAAAGGCGGCGGAGGAAAGCTGCTGCGCGAAAAGATCGTTGCGAGCGCGTCCAAGCGGTTTGTGATCGTCGCCGATGCCTCAAAGCAGGTGGAGAAGTTGGGGAAGTTCCCTCTTCCCGTGGAGGTGATCCCGATGGCCGAACCGCTGGTGAGTCGCGAGCTGAAACAGATGGGATTTACGCCGAAGGTTCGAACCAACAAAGATGGGTCCAATTACATCACTGACGAAGGTAATCTAATCCTCGACTGTTCGGGAATGTTGATTGAGGATCCAAAGGCGATAGCTGCAAAGCTGGACGGGATCGTAGGTGTTGTGGAGCACGGGCTGTTTCTGGGGATGGCGGATTTGGCTCTGATCGCAGAAGAGCGAGGCGTAGTGGAGAGAAAGGAATAGCCATCACAGAGAATTTCCCTTTGAGAGCCAACTATCGAGATAAGATTTCGATTGCGTCTTCTGAAGGGGAATTGAGTGGAACTAAGGAACGAAGTGTATCGGCTTTCGTGTGCTGTGCTGATAACAACAGCTGGAGCTTCATCCTTATGGGCGCAGGCGAATCGACAGCCTCAACCGGTAGTGACGGTACAGCAGGCGCCAGGCGGATTGAGCGCAAAGGTGGATAACGAGACCCTGCGGGTAACCTTCTGTGGGGATGGTGTCGTGCACGTGGTGGCCTCGCCGGTGGGAGCGAAGTCCGCATCGCCGCAACAACCCTGGATTACAGAGACAAACTGCAACGGCAAGGCTACGTATAGCAGCACACCGAAGACGATGGTTCTTTCCACGTCAAAGCTGCGGGTGGAGTTGTCGCTCGAGCACGGAAATCTGGAGTTCAAGGGCGTCGACGGAACGAGTCTGCTTAGGGAGGCAGCCCTGGTTCCGCGAACGTATGAGCCTACGGAGCTGAACGGAGAGAAGACATACCACATAGCCGATCGCTTCTCGCCCGACAGGACTGAAGGATTCTATGGGCTGGGCCAGCACCAGAGCGGCATGTTCAACTATCGCGGAAGCGTGGTGGAGTTGGGCCAGAACAACACTGATGTCGCGATTCCGTTGATGGTTTCGACCAAGGGATATGGCGTGATATGGAACACGGCATCGCTCTCGTACATGGATAACCGGTTTCCCCTGGAGATGAAGTTCACGGCTCTGGCCGGCAATGCGGTGGACTATTACTTTTTCTATGGGCCGGAGATGGATGAAGTGATTCATGCCTATCGCGACCTGACGGGGCACACGCCATTGTTTCCGAAGTGGGGATACGGATTCTTTCAGTCGAAGGATAAGTATGTCTCGCAGGCGGAGGTGTTGGAGGTAGCAAGACGCTACCGGGCCGAGCACATCCCGATCGACGGCATCGTGCAGGATTGGTTCTGGTGGAAGAAGCAGGGCGATCCCATCTTTAACGAGAACTATCCGGATGTGCGAGCGGAGCTGGAGCAGCTGCACAAGGAACACTTGCACGCGATGATCTCGGTGTGGGGGTTATTCGATGGAGAGTCGGCCAACTATCAGGAGCTCAAGGCGAAGAGGCTGGAGGTTCCAGGCGCACGAGTGTATGACGCCACGAATCCCGCGGCTCGAGATTTTTATTGGAACAAGCTGGCCGGGCAGCTCTTCGATCTGGGATGGGATGCATTCTGGCTCGACAGCGCCGAGCCGGAGGAGTGGTACCCGCACGCCGGTGACGCCATCCTGAAAGATAAGAAGCTGGCCATCGGAAACGGTGCTATGTATACCAACCTCTTTCCGATGATGCATACCGGCGGTGTGCAGGAGCACTGGAAGAAGACGAATGACGAGAAGCGCGTATTCCTGCTGACACGGTCCGCGTTCCTGGGGCAGCAGAGAAACGGAACTACGGTATGGAGCGGCGATGTGTACAGCACCAACTGGGGCTTCCAGCACCAGATCGCGGCAGGGCTGAACTATGCTCTCAGCGGGCTGCCCTACTGGACGACGGACATCGGCGGCTACTGGCCGCCCTACGATGGAGCCTCGATGGTCTCGCCCGAGTACCAACAGCTCTACACCCGCTGGTTCCAGTTCGGAGCCTTCTGCCCCGTGTTTCGTTCGCACGGCCATAGGCCGCACAACGAGATGTGGACCTACGACCGCGTCGAGCCAATCCTGCTGACCTACGACAAGCTTCGCTACCGGATGATGCCGTACATCTACTCGCTGGCCGCGAAGGTTACCAACGAGGACTACACCATGATGCGTCCACTGGTGATGGACTGGCGTGAAGACGAGCAGGTTCGCGACCTGGGCGACGAGTTCATGTTCGGACCCGCCTTTCTGGTCAGCCCCGTATGGAAGAAGGATGCGACGAGCCGCGAGGTGTATCTGCCCAAGGGCGGTTGGTACGACTTCTGGACGGGGGAGAAGCTGGAAGGTGGACGGGATATCCAGGCAGAGGCGCCGCTCGAAAAGATGCCCCTATATATGCGCGCCGGATCGATCGTTCCTCTGGGGCCAGAGATCGAGTACGCGAGCGAGAAGCCCGACGGCCCGATCGAGCTGCGCGTCTATCGCGGAGCCGATGCACGGTTCGACCTGTATGACGATGAAGGCGACAGCTACCGTTACGAAAAGGGAGCGAAGTCGGTGATCCCCATCCAATGGGACGAGAGCGCGGGTGTACTCCGATTCGGCTCGCGCATGGGACAGTATCCAGGGATGCCGAAGAGCCGCACCTTCCACATCGTATGGGTGGGGAAGGGGCATGGAATCGGAGAGGCCGTCTCTGCAGAAACAGATCAGACGATGGAATATTCGGGCAACGCCCTTGAAGTAAAGGCGAAATAGCACAGCGAAGATCCCGTCCTGCGATTGAAAAAAATCGCGGCATAAGTTGACAGGGGAATATTCGTAGGCGTATTTAACTTAAATGTTAATTAACTAATTGATTAAATAACCGGAGCGAAGGACTTCAATGGATTCACTGGATACAACCTTTGCGGCGCTGGCCGATCCGACACGACGGGCGATTCTAGCAAAGCTGGCGCTGGGCGAGGCCTCCGTAACGGAGCTGGCGAAGCCCTTTGCCATGAGCCTGCCTGCCATCTCGCGGCACCTGAAGGTGCTGGAGCAGGCTCGCCTCATCTCGCGCGGCCGTGATGCGCAGTGGAGGCCGTGCAGGCTGGATTCGCAGGGCTTGAAGGACATCGCCGAGTGGATGGAGCACTACAGGAAGTTCTGGGCCGAGAGCCTTGATCGTATGCAGAGCTACGTGGAGCAGCTGCATGCCGAAGCCGAGCGCAATGCAAAGCGGAAGAAGGTTGTGAGCAAGGGAAAGCACGGAAAGAAGAAGTGAGGATGCTGCCTCCACTCGGGAGGCGGAGAGGTATCGAAACGGCATTTCATAACAAGGAGAAGACGAATGGCACAGGGAACACTGGCAAATGTAGAGGATCGCGAGATTACGGACACGCGCGTGGTGAATGCTCCGCGCGAGCTGATCTGGAAGGTGTGGACCGAGCCGGTGCACGTAACGCAGTGGTGGGGGCCGAAGGGGTTCACCAACACCACCCACTCGATGGACGTGAAGGTCGGGGGTGAGTGGGTGCACACGATGCATGGGCCCGACGGCCGGGACTATCCGAACCGGATCGTGTACAAGGAGCTGGTAGAGCCCGAGCGGATCGTATACGAACACATCTCGTCTCCCTGGCACCGGACGACCGTGACCTTCGAGGACCTCGGCGGCAAGACGAAGTTGACCTTCCAGATGCTCTTCGAGACGGCTGAGCACAAGCGCAAGATCGTCGAGGAGTACAAGGCCGTAGAGGGCCTGAGCCAGACGCTGGGGCGGCTGGAGGATTATCTGGCGAAGGTCAGCTAAGCCTGCATTACTGTATCGGGGGTGTTGCCGTGGGGGCACCCCCTCCCCCGCGATATTGCGCAAAGTCCTTATTCTATTGAAGTTATCTTTGGACCATAAAGGCAAATTCCTCTATATAAAAGGGTTAGCGGTAAAATATTGAATCAAAATGAATTAGCCCGGGATATTTTCCCGGGCTTTTCTTTTCTGGTTGTTTTAAGTCTAGCAGGGTGGGGGAAACTAATCGGCGTTTGTATGTGGTTTGGTTTGTTACGATTAGGCGGATTGGGGCTTGACAGGCTTTAGGCGAACCTACATCTCAAAATCGAGATGTGGGGCACCTGACATACCCAGGCCCCGCTACCCTCAAGGGCATAAAAAGTTGCGCGCAACCGGTCCACTGAATGAGTGTTCAGTAGGAGTGTAGTGAGGAGGTTGTTGCTATGAAAGCCACTCTGAAGTCGATGGTTTTAAAGGGAATGACGGCTGGTTTGCTGGCAGGTGCGTTTCTCTTTGCCGCGCCAAAGAAGGCTGACGCGCAGGTCAACATCGGAGTCCAGATCGGCCGCCCGGTGGTTTACCCGGATTATTATGCTCGCCGCAACTACTACGACCGTCTCCGTTGGGAGGAGGCTCGCCGCGCCGAGATCGCCCGCCGCGAAGCATTCGTCCGGCAGCAGGAGTGGCTGCGTCATGAGCAGTGGGCAAGGATGCACTCCCACGCTCCCTATCCGTATCGCTATGGATATTACGGACGGTAAAACCTGATTGATTGAACTTTTGGCTGGGCCGGCCGCGGAAGACCTCCGCGCCGGCCTTTTTCATCTCTGCGGATGTTTTCGTGCCAGATGTCATTCCGTAGCGAACGGGCCCCGGGGAACTTGCTCTCTGGGACCCCGGTTTCTCCGCTCTGCAGGGCGGTGAAGCCGTCCTGCTGAGGTCGAAGTGATACTTTGCGGTGGCGAGCCTAGTGCGGTTTATGAATTTGATGTGGAGGATGTGAGAACAAGCAGCATTCAGGGCAAAGACGAACTACTGAGATTCTTCGCCTGCGGCTCAGAATGACGGCAGTTTCGAGTACTCAGAATGACGGCAATTTCGAGTACTCAGAATGACGGCAATTTTGAGGGCTCAGAATGACGGCAATTTTGAGGGCTCTAAATGACGGCAGTTTTGAGGGTCTCTATATGTCGCTATGGCTTATGTCAGCGGCTCGTAGTAGCGGCTTTCGGGCGCTGCACAGGACTGGCAGAGAATGCGGCCCGTGGAATCCGTGATATTGCGGTCGTAGTTGATGCCCTCGCCGCAGACCGCGCAGGCGATGCGCTGCGACTTGTATCCGGGCATCTCGCGCGGGTGCAGCGGCACCCGGACCCACTGCTCAGAAAAGAGATCGGCGTCGGGAAGCTCGCGGTAGGCGAGCATCTGCTGCTGGTTTTTGTTCTCGATGCCGGGGTACAGGTCGCGGGCGCGCTGTTTGGAGGATTCAAGCGCCGCAATACGGATTCCCTTGTAGACAGGGGTTTCGCCTACCGGCTCCAGTGCAGCACCCAGCGCTGGGATTGGAGAAGCCAGGGCTGGGATTGGAGAAGCCAGGTCGACGAACGTGGCGGCCATCTTCCCCCAGTCGCGGACTTTGAGGGCGCGCTTTCCCAGGCGGCAGCCGGTGACCACGGCAATGGCGTCGGTGGCGCAGCGGTCGATCTCCACGAAGGTGACGAGGCGCTTGCGGTCGGCGGTTCGAGGCTCCGGGATGCCGAGCCGCTGGCAGCCCAGCATGGCCAGCCGGACACCGAGGATCTGGCCGGCACAGAGATGGCCGTGGGCGAGTTCGGCCTGACGGAGGAGATCGTCGAAGGGCTCCATAGGAAGATGATACGGGGTTCGGTTAGTTTCCTGCCCTCTGACGCTTTGCCGCATGGTCGAAGGCCGAACCGCAGGTCCTTCGACTGCGCCTCTCGCGATAAAACTGCGAGAGGACTTCGCTCAGGATGACACCTTATTTTTTTCCGATCCCTTACGGCCGATCTATATGCGATACAACCGAGGCCTATATGTCGATACTACCGATGCAGACGTGAGTTTGCGGTATCGTTGCAAAGAACCTCGAAGATAAGTGGAGGGTGTCGTGGGCGTTTTGTGGACGCACTTTGCCCTGGGATTCAGCGCATTGCTGCCGCTGGTGAACCCGCTGGGTACGGCGTTGGTGATCCTCGGATTGGTTGGGATTCAGTCAGCAGC
>DATHJA010000165.1:0-3743 GCA_035316475.1 Edaphobacter sp.
GCTTTGCCCTCAAACGCGTGCAGCACGATTCCTTCCAGCAGATCCCCCAGGCTCATATCCTTTAGCTCCGCCAAAGCTTTAAGAACTTTGAGCAGACGCTTTTCGATCCGGACACCCGTTTGCACCCGTTCGATTTCGACAGAAGAAGGTTCTTGCTCCATGCGTATCAATGTACCACGGTAAAAATATACCAGTCACTATTTATGTTGTTACTTTTCAACTAGAACACTTCGCGCGAACCGTTGACCGCGAAAACCACTTGTCCGGAATCGCGACTTAGCGCCCAAATGGATTGCTTCGTTGCCCTAAGCGGTACAATCACAGGGCATTGCTGGCTTAAGAACGGAGTCCAGTGAAGACATTGATTTGGTACTTCGCGCTCGCCGCCGTACTGAATCCGGCGGCGTTGTCTGCGCAAAATGCGCCAGCCGCGCCAAGCCGATCTGACCAACTCGCTACTTCCATTGCGCGAGCTAAGTCGGGCAACTTCGACACCGGCGATGTTGAGATCATCGCCGAAGCCGGAGCGGTGCAGGCAATTCCATCGCTGGAAGAGCAATTTGAGCGTACAACCGATGTCGGCACAAAAATCAAGATCGCTAATGGTTTGGTTAGGCTCGGAGACAAGCACAACACCTATTGGAATTACCTGCTGGAGCAGGCAACGCTCGCGGTGGACAGCGAGGTCCTCGACCCACTCTTCTCCGACGCGGTTGGCAAAACGCGGGACCAGCTATCCTCAGAAATTCAAGCCTGGGCTCAGGCCCACAATGTCTCCGCGAACACTGCGGTTGTATCCGCGGTCTATGATATGCCCGGCAAAGTGCTCGAATTGGCCCAGACGGGCGACCCGCGCGGAATTCCGTTTCTGCGGCGGGCACTGCAATCCCGCAATTACATGATTGCCGCCTGGGCGGCGAAGGGTCTGGCTCAGATTCAGGATAAAGATTCGATACCGCTTATTATTGTTGCGTGCCAACGGGCGCCTACGGGGCTACGCCTCTGGAATTGCTTGGGCTTTAATCTGGTTCGACGATCCACGGGCACAAACCGCTGTCGATACCTATATGTCGAAGGAAAACGCCAAAATATTCCGCGATGCAAGGGCGCAGGGGATGGGGGTTTTCGGCTGGCAAAGGATAAATCCGGCTCCTTGAATACAGTTGCTCCCCTTATGGGGTACGGTCTCCCGTAAATCATTGAAACCGACGTGAGCCAAATTCAGGCTTATGGGTAAACCCACAATCTCGCTTCTGTGATGTGGGCCATTTGCGGGGAGCCCGAAACCCCTGTCAAGCCCTCCTTGGAACTAACCTTCCCAGAATCAATAGCTTGAATCTGCCGATTTACTGTTCTCCCTCAACTAAAATAGAAACAGAGGCAAATGGGCCTCGGGCATATCCTTGGGGAGAGGAGGTCCGGACCTAACTAATTTGTTTGGAAGACTTTGCGCAAAAAAGTAGGGGGGAGGGGGTCAGACCTGACGCGCCAGCACCAGGGTGATATCGTCCGGCTGTTCCTCGGCCCCGATCCACGCATCGAGCGCCTGCATCACCTGGCTTGAGATCACATGCAGCGGCTGGTCGCGGTACCTCCGGACAACCTCCATCAGCCGCTCCTCGCCGAACTCGCCGAAGTCGTTCTCCGGCTCCGTCACGCCGTCCGAGTAGCCCACCAGGATGTCGCCCGGACGCATTTGGAAGCGGTCCTCCTCGTACTGCATCCCGTCCATCAGCCCCACGACGGTGCCTCCGCGGTCCAGCCGCCGCACCACGCCGTCGCGGCCCAGCACCAGCGGCGGAAGCTGGCCGGCGTTCGAGTAGGTCAGCGTCGCTGACAGCGCATCGTAGTGTGCCAGAAACAGCGTCGCGTACTTCTCCGGCTGCGTGCTGCGGTACAGGTGCCGGTTCAGCAGCGAGAGGATCCGCCCCGGCGACTGGAACAGCTCGTTGCAGTCGTTGCCGTTCTCCTCGCGGCTGGCCAGCAAGCCTGCGATCGCCGACTCGCTGTAGATCAGCTCCTCGCTGGCGAAGCGGTAGGCCCGGACCGCCGAGTGCAGCGTCGCCATCAGCAGTGCGGCCGAGATCCCTTTGCCGCTGATGTCGCCGATCGCGATTCCAACGCCCGTCTCCGTGCGGCCCGCATGACCATTGTGGGCCGAGTCGTGGAAGACCAGAAAGTCGTAGTAGTCGCCGCTCACCGAGCGCGCCGGACGGCAGATGCCGTGCAGCTCCAGCATCGGGAGGCTCGTGACCTGGCGCGGAAACAGGTTGGCCTGCACCTCCTGCGCGATCGAAAGCTCGTTCTGCAGCCGCTCCTTCTCCTTCTGCTCCTGAAGCAGACGTTGAAGCGAGCCGGTCATCTTATTAAAGGAGCGGCTCAGCTCGGCCAGCTGATCCTGCCGCGTGACGCCAATCCGGTGGTTAAGCTCGCCCTGGTCGATCTTCTGGGTCGCGTCGTAAAGATCGGAGACCGAAGCCGTCATCGTCGTGCTCAGCCGGATCGCCATCACCAGCGCCAGAGCCTCGATCAGCGCAAACAGGATGCAGAGCACGATCAGGCCGACCCGGTAGGCGTCCGTAACCACACCGCCGAGCGAGGCCCCGAAGAGCTGGTTGTAGAGCAGCGAGGGCCGCGAGTCCACTGTGATGGGGACGTTGTCATGCTCGCCCGTGTCCCAGTTGACCCCACCGATCGTCGAGAAAAACTGCACCTGAATATCGGCCAGGTTCACACCCGGAGCCTGGAATCCTCCAACGACCGAGCTGTCCCGCCGCCGTCGGCGGGTTTTACTGGAAGCCGCGGAAGATTTTTCATCCGCCTCACTACCTCTCAGCTCGGCGAACAGCCGTGCGCGCCCCAAGCCAGAGGAGATCGAGTCCATCATCCGGTTGTCGAGCAGGAGGCTGGTCACCACGCTCAGCAGACGGCCATCGTTCATGCGTTGCTGATTGATCACCGTCAGATAAAGATCTCCACCGTCGAGCACCATGCCGCTGAACCTTCCGCCCCTGAGCTCGGCAGCCCATGGAGGCAGTCCCAGCGGCGTCTTGCCGTGGCCGGATTCCTGCACCACCGGAGCGCCGTTAATGTAGATCAGGCTCTCCCGGTAAAACCTTGCGCGCGAGGCATCGAGGGAGATGCTTGAATTGCCGCTGCTCGAAGCCACCGGAGGGGTGCGATTCCCTTCCTGAAGATGCGCCGTCAGCTCCACGCGATGAGCATTGTCGTTGCTCATCTGGGCCAGCTCCTCCTGGATGCGCGAATCCACCAGATGGATCGCAAACTGGCCGGCCGCAACATAGGCCGAGATCAGAACCAGGGTGACGAATAGCACCACCGGAGCCAGGCCGATCAGAAGGTAAGTCACCACCAGCTTGTTGCGCAGGCTCCACAGCATCCTTCGCCGGACGATGCGCACCAGCAGAGGAATCCCGGTCGCAGCCAGGGCGATTCCCACCAGAACCTGCACCACGGTAAAGAAGGAACCAAACGAACCAGGGATCATCCGCAGTAAAAAGAGGAGGCAGAACCAGACCGCCAGCCAGAAGACAGCGCCGGGCAGCCCCGTCGGAATCTTCCCTCCTATCCATCGCGGCCGCCGATTTTCGTTCTCAGTCTGCATCTTTCTCTTTCTTCATTGCTTCGAACGCTGCACGATCCTCTTCCATCTTCGCCTGCCGTGCCAGCCGAAGCGTATACCGCGTCGCCGAGACGTGAGCCCCCGCCAGCACCAACAGGCC
>DATHJA010000166.1:0-4063 GCA_035316475.1 Edaphobacter sp.
AGGTGGAGGCTCCAGAAGAGATAGCCGGGCAGCTTGTTGTAGTCCTTGGGGTAGCGCTTGCCCAGGAAGCGCAGGAAGTGCTCGTTGACGAAGTAGAACCAGAAGAAGCCGTGGCCGTTCATTCCACCGGTGTTGCGCAGGCCGGCGAGGATATGCCATGGCGCGGCGATGGCAAAGAAGAGCAGCAGGCCGCTTACTGGTCTGGTCTTCCCCAGGTTGCGCCACTCTCCGGTCAGGGCAAGGTACAGCCCGGCAGCTCCAAGAAAGAAGACCGGGGCGACAAGGCCTTTGGTGAGCACGGCGAACGCAAGCGAGGTCCACATGGCGTAGGCGTAGAGGCTGGGACGCTCGACGTCGGGCTCATACAGACGCAGGAAGCAGTAGAGGGCAGTCGCGAGAAAGAGCGACAGCAATACCTCCGGGATGTAGATGCGGGTAAAGAGAAAGACCCCGGCCGAGGTGAGGATGAAGATACCGGAGTAGAAGGCGGTGCGCTCGCCGTAGGCGCGGCGGCTCCAGTGAAAGCCCAACAGGGCGAGTAGAAGAACGCCGATGGCTTCGGGAAGGTGCGCGGCAAAGACATTGAAGCCGAAGGCGCGGAAGCTGAGGGCATCGAGCCAGTAGGGCAGCGCGGCCTTTTCGAGATAGCGGATGCCGTTGACTTTCAGGGTGACGAGGTCGCCGGTCTGAACCATGTTGCGCGCGGCGTTGGCATGAGTGGCGTCGGCATCGTCCAGCAGAGGAGGAGCGAAGAGCGAAGCGAAGAAGATGACCAGCCAGAGGGAGAGGATCGTGATCAGCGCAGTCGAGCGGCGCGGCCCATCCGAAGACGCGAGCTGAGAAGACGTGGGGGAGGCCAGAGGCGCGGAGAGGGTTGGGCTGGTCATGGTCTGGTCATGGTCTGGACGCTTCCTCTAGGATAAATGGCCGCTCGGGAAAAGGATGGATCTAACGATCTCTCCGGGGAAGCCGGGCGGATACCGCTTCGTCTAATGGGATTGGCGATTCAGCGATGTATCTTGCTTGTGGTGATGTTTTTTCAGGTCTCTGTAAATGTAAGATGAGGTGCAATGCCGACGTTTGCCGCTGTAGATATCGGGTCTAACTCCTGTCGTTTGAAGATCGCCGAGGTGCAGACGCATCGTCTGAAGACGCTGCATGAAGACCGCGAGGTTACCCGGCTGGGCGAGAGCGTCTTCCAGACGGGCACGATCTCTCCGGAGGCGATGGCGGCGACGATCCGGGCCCTGAAAAGATTTCACAAAGCAGTACAGCTGCATGTGGCCGATAAGGTTCGCGTCGTGGCGACCAGCGCCATGCGAGATGCCCGCAACGCCGAAGCCTTCACTGAATGGGTGCGTTCGGCGACAGGCTGGAACGTTGAGGTGATTTCGGGTCTTGAGGAGGGCCGGCTGATTCACCTCGGAGTCGTAACCCACGAGGTCGGTGCGCGGGGCCGCTGCGTGCTGATCGACCTGGGAGGCGGAAGCTGTGAGGTGACGGTGTCGGACGGTGGGCGCATCAAGGCGATGGCCAGCCTTCCCCTGGGCGCGGTCCGGTTGCAGCAGGAGTTTCTTACCATCGATCCACCGGCCAAAGAAGACGTTGTGCGCCTGAAGCAGTACATCGACCGCGAGCTGAAGAAGGCTATGCGGAAGATTGGTACGCCGCGCGCGGGACTGGTGATTGCGACCTCGGGTACGGCAGCGGCGTTGGCCGAGGCGAGCGGCTATGCGCGGAAGAAGGCGGGCTCCAAGGGGAAGAAGCGGTCTCTGGCAAAGCGGCGCGTGGAACATGTAGGCTCGCTGACGGCTGATGCCGGCGAGGTTCGCGCCCTGGCTGACCGCATGGTAAAGATGCGCGATGAGCAGAGGGCGGCTATCCAGGGGATCGGACCCCGGCGTTCGGAGATCATCGTCGGCGGCGCGCTGGTCTATGCGAGCCTGATGGAACGGCTTAGCCTGAGGTCGTTCCGCTACTCGGCACTGGGACTTCGGGATGGGATACTGGCCCAGATGCTGGGCGACGTGGACCTGCGCGCCTCGGTGCATCAGAAGATCGAGAGCGAGCGGTGGGCGGGTGTGCTGGAGGTCTGCCGTCGCTACGGCATCGAGCAGAAGCAGGTTGAGCCGGTAAGGCAGCATGTCGTCGAGCTGTTCAAAGCTCTGGCGCGCGTGCACGATCTGCCCGAAGAGTACGAGCTCTGGCTGGAGTCGGCGGCGATGATGCAGGATGTGGGCAAGTTCATGAACCACCAGGGCCACCACCGCCACGCGCAATACATCCTTGCCAACTCCGAGATCTTCGGGTTCTCGCCCGAGCAGAGAGCCATCGTAAGTGCGCTCGCCCGTTACCTGGGAAAGACGCGGCCCGATGCGATGGATCGCGTGATGCGCACCATCCCGATCGAGGAGCACACCAATGTTCTGCGCGCGATCGTTCTGTTGCGGGTGGCCGTGGCGCTGAATCAGGACCGCGCGAGCGCTATCCTGCGCATACGCGTGCATGTTTACCCCAAGAGGGTTGTGCTGGAGCTGGTTCCGGGCCGCGGCGGCGCGGAGCTGGAGGCCTGGTCGGTCAAGAAGGAGGCGGCTTACTTCCGCGAGATCTTCCGGCGCGAGCTCTTAGTCGAGGTGGTATAGAGCGCGCGCACGGGGCGCGGATCGAGCAGCCACTGCAACGTAGCCGGGCCGCGATCCATCACGACGCGCGCCAGCGATCCCTTGCGAAGCCGGATATGGGGAAGCGACGTTGAGCCCGGCGTGACCAGAAGGCCCGCAAGGAACTGCGTGATGTTGGGGTTGTGCCCGACGACCATCAGGTTCTCGTATCCACGGCATTCGGAGAGCAGGCGCTGGAAGTCCTGGAAGGTGGCCTCCGGGGTAAGCGCGTTTGACATCAGGATCTGCGACTCGTAGCCGATCTCGGTGCCCACCAGCGATGCCGTCTGCACGCTTCGCTTCAGCGGACTGGAGACGATGAGGTCGACCTGAAACTTCAGATCGTTGAGGACGTGCGCCAGATACAGACAATAGCGCTTGCCGTCCTTGTCGAGCGGACGGTTGCGATCGAGAACTGGATTCGGACGCCGGACTCCGGCGGAGGCATGCCGAAGAAAGAAGAGATTCATAACAATCCAGATTGTAGAACAGGCCGCAGCTCTGGTTAATTTCAATGGCCCAACGGGAGAGGTAACAAGAGTTCTATTCAGGGCTTCTCCGGACTTTTCTTCGAGGTGTCCGGAGAGGGTGAGTCAGCGTCTTCGCGGGTGCGGGTCGGTTCGTGATGGAAGACGCCGGGGTCAGGCTCGTCGAGCGATGGCGGAGCGGGCTCGGGGTTCGGGATGGGATCGGCCGGTGTTGCAGGCTCATTGATTTGTGTCGACGCCAGCATATCGTCCGGCGAGAGTGGCGCTGGATAAAGAGGGGTCAGCGGGTCCGTGTTGTAGAACATCTCGACATGGTGAGGACGATCGGGATCAGGGTGGACGGCGGGAGATTGCGGCTTCGAAGTTGAGGGAACGGGAGGTGGGACAGCAGGGACAATGGTGGGAATGGGGCGGCTGTGAGTATAGCCTTCGCGGTCGAGGAAAGATTCTGCTTCCGGCTCAATCGGATGCTGCAGCACGAGAGAGGCTTCGGCTCCGCGTTGCCAAAAGCGGGTAAACAGCATTCCAAACAGGCCTGCCTGGGCTACAAGGAACATAGGCCAGGCGTGAGGCTGCGCCAGCATGTGCATCGCCGTGCGGGTGGCGAAGAAAGCGATGGCCGAGCCGAGCAGTGTAAGCAGCAGAAAGACGCCCCAGGCGCGCGCGAGGTTCCTGCGCAGCAGTCGAAACGCCGGGCGCAGCGTGCGGCGAACGCGGCGGTCAGGACGGCCCGACAGCCGCGCATGCGTTCCAAGCTGAACCGTGTACGCCTCTACCAGATCGAAGTAAAGCCGCAGCAGCGATGCTGCGAGGACGATGACGAGAGCTCCGCCCAGGGTAAGAAACAGTGATGTCCGTCCTACGAATCGGTCGTCGACGAACTCTGCCCATCGCTGTTGCAGCACGACAAGCGGC
>DATHJA010000167.1:0-12527 GCA_035316475.1 Edaphobacter sp.
AAGAGCGCGTTTGAGGATGCGATCGGACTGGGCCTGCTGACCGACAGCGGCATAGTCTGTCGCAAGCGCTCCCAGGAACTCCACATCGGACTCCAGTTTGGTTCGGAGCTCGGCTGGGGTGAGTTCGGCAGTCTTGACGGCATCGGCCTGTTGGCCGGCTTGCGACTGCGAAAGAAAGAGAGCTCGCCAGGCGGGGAGAGACTTGGCATCAAGCCGGACGGCCCGCTGCAGATATGGAATAGCGTCGTTCGGGCGGCTGGCACGGAGAAGAGTTCCCCCGAACGCTGTAAGAGCGTCCGCATTGTCAGGCTTCATTGCGAGTGCATTCTGATACTGCGCAATGGCGGTATCGTTGTCGTTCGCATTCAGGGAAGACTGGGCCTTGCCCATCGTCTGCCAGAAGCGCGAGGTCTCCAGCGCCTGAGAGACACCGGGATCCCGGTCGCCTTCGGCACGTGCGCGTTCGAACTGCTGCACAGCCTGGTCGAAGTTCTGTTGGCGCATGTTAACGAACCCAAGACCGGCGTAGGCCTGACCATGCGTAGATTCGCGCGCTAGGGATGCGCGAAAGTGTTGCTCCGCCGAAGAGAGATTACCGCTATTAAGAGAGCGGAACCCCGAAGCCAATTCCGAGGTGGCCGGGGCTGCGGGAGTTCGCGGCCCAGGCGGCAGAGCTGCGGCGGCGGTCACCGAAGGAGCAGCCTGAGCGCGCTGGTTCCACTGCACCGCTTGTTTGAGAGCGGACTGCGCTGCGGCGTCCGATGGATAACGCTGCAGGATGGCTATGCCCTCCTGCCGGGTGGCAGCATCGTACGTGAGGACTCGCCCGAGAGTGATTGAGTATCGCTCGTCGGCGGGGAACTGTTGCGCCAGCTTACGAAGACCTTCGATAGCGTGGCTACGCTCGGAGGGGGTAGCGGCTTCAGTGTCGTAGTAGACAAGAGCGATCTGGCCAGCGGGTGGATTATTGCCGTAGAGCTTGCGGTAGATCTCCATAGCCTGGCTGTACTGCCCTGCCTTCGAGAGAGAGGCTGCCTGCTTAAGGAGGTCCGCATCGGCCGGACGGGCTCGCATTCCCTGCAGTTGACCGATCTCAGTTGAGCTTGCTCCGAGCTTCTTCAATCGCTGGATATATCCGTCTGATTCCTGCTGGTGTCCGAGCTGAGCTTCCACAGAGGCGAGGTTGCGGAGGGCCTCCATGTTACTCGGGTCGGAGACGAGAACCTGCTTCCAAGTGGAGGCTGCGATATCGAGGTGGCCGCTCTGTGCCTGAGCTTTGGCGCGATCAAGCAGGATCCGGATGGCGGGCGAGTCCGCCCCCCAGGCCGCCACAGGAGGAAGGATCATCGTGCAGGCTGAGACGAGCAGCATCCGGCCAATCATCTGTGGGTTTATCTTCGCCATGAAACCTCTAAATCTCCGTTGCTCTGAATGCGATATCGATGTTCTGTGTAACCAAGGGCAAACATGGCCAGATTCTGGTCATAGTAGCGAGGCGGGTTTCCATAGAGACCGGTATGCGCCGACCATGCCGAAGCCAACCGCTTCTCCTGTAAATGAGCGGCGTCCAACTCCTGCACGGCTTCAAGAAATGGAATGAGCGCTGCAGAGAAAGAGACAGGACCAGTGCCTCGAACGGCTGTCTGTCCCTCGCTTGCAAATTCAGGAGGAACGGTGTGGGACTTCATGTACGACGCCATTCCGTAGAGACTCTTCAGAATGACGTCGCGACCAGAAGTCGCTGCGGGCGTAAGCCCGGCCCAGAGATAGACGCGGATTGCATCGTAGCTTCCGGTGGCTTGCGACTCGGCTGAACCAAGCGCGGGGGTCGGACCGATGGTTTCATCGGATTCCACTTTGAGCCAGTCGGTTGCGAAGCCCTGTACCGTGGTCTTCTGAATCAGCGTGGGTAGCGATGCGGCCATAGCCTTCCAGGGTCCGTGTGGCTGTGCCTTTGCAGCAGCCTCGAAGAGAAACAGCGGCATATAGCTTGCATTCGTTACGATGGCGCCGTCGTGTTCAAATCCGTCATGAGCAGGAAGCAGGATCGGGAAGGCATGATTGTGCGAGATCTCCTTCGATGCAACCTGCTTGAGGAGAGCATCGCCAGCCAGGGTGTATTCGTGACGCTTCCAGAGCCGCCCGCCTTGAATCAGGTCATAGGCTATCCATAGATCGGCATCGCTGGCGGAGTTGGAATCCTTTACACCCAGCGTTCCGTCGGGCCTGCGACCCCAGCTCCATGCTGGAAGATTATTCTGCAGATCGCCGTTGGCCAGGTTGCTCACTGTCCAGTGATAGAGCAGATCGAAGCCAGAAGGATCGTTCGCGACCAGGGCAAAGAACATCGCATAGCTCTGTCCCTCGGAGGTGGTCAGGTTATCGCGGTCATAATCGACGACACGGCCATCTTTCTGGATGAAGTGCTCCTGGTATCGAGCCCAAAGCGGCCACGCAGGTTGGGTGGGAGGAGGCGGAAGGACTCCCAGAAGCAACATGGCAAGGAGACCCTTCATGCTACATCTCCATGGAGCCTTGCTTCCGCTCGATCCTTCAGGCGGGCGTGTACCCAGGGAGCGCACAGCATCCCTATGACAAAGGGAAAGAGTACGCCAATCCACGGAGCCTGGTGCATCCGGGCACGCAGCTTGGCGAGCGCAGTAATGCGGCCTACGTAATAGACAGACGGATCGATAGAAAACGAATCGAACTGCGCTCCATGCTGGATTGAGACGTTGCCGTTGATCTGTCTTGAGGAGGAGACGTTCAGGAATGCCGGAAACGTATCTGCCGAGCTCTTTCCAAGCACAACCATGACCACCGACCGATTTCGTCCTGAGGAAGACTTCGTCATCTCGATCACGGAATCGAAGGGATCGCTCAAACTGCGATCGAGTCTCGACTCTTCCTCGGTTCCTTGCAGGTCAGAGAAGGACTCCGGATCGAAGCGAGAGATCCTCATCCAAAGGCTCTTCAGCAACGAAAGCGTGGTATCGACGCGGTGAGAGAGGCCGCCCTCTTCGATCGAAATCGGCAGCGCTGCCGTGGCCGTGGCGGTTGTGGGGATGTCGTTCTCGGTCCCGATCACCAGGAGATCTCGATCCTGCTCAAAGCTCTTCACACCTCCAACCTCGAATCGGAAGGCGGGATATCCGGTCTGCGCGCTGAAGTAGGCAAGCAGGTCGAGCATGGTCGTGATCTCGCGACCAGAAGGGTGTTCAGGAAGTACAACGCTGGTGCGAGAGAGATCGGCATGGCGCGTGAAGGGAAAACCAGCATTGGCAAACAGCTCAAGATCCGGCATCGCAGTCCAGTGAGGAAACTGATGAAGATCCAGATTCGACGAGGGCAGAATCGTGCCTTTCGCATTGGATGGAGGAAGAGCGGTGCAGAGGTCACGACGGTTTTTTTCGGCAAAGATGAATTGAAAGAGCAACGTATTCGCAAAGGGGCGAAGATAACCTACCGGCACAGGAATCTCAGTAGTCTGCACCGCGTTGGCGCTAACCTTCCGCGAGAGAGGAAGGTAAGTCACCTGCGAGCCGTTGGCGACGACTCTCATGTAGGCATCCTGCGATGGCGAGAGATGGGAGGTACTGTACTGCAGATGGAGCTTCACCGAATCCTGATCTCCGAAGTACAGATCGGGAGGAATTCGCACGTAGGAGATGATGGGCTGAGAGCCATCCGTGCTGAGCTCGTTGGTCTGGGTATAACTCCACAAGGACGAAGGATTCGTGGTTTGAACCCAGCGCGGAGCATCGCCGACGTGACGCGCGGGTGGCAAAGGAGCTGAGACGACTTCCGCCGTATCGCCACTAAACTTCTTGCCGATTGCGAGAGTTTCGGCAATGGCAAGAACCTGATCCTCGCTATCCGCGCTTACGATGAGAATCCTGCTGAGGTGGTCGGTCGGGCTCTCCATCATTTGCAGATGCGCTCCTTGAACATGCTGACCAAGTGTGGCAAGCAAGGGCGAGTCGTTGCGAGCAAGCACCACCACGTTACCGGTCGGCAGAGAGCCGAGAGCGACAGGAAAAGTAAGGTGATGAGAATTGGCCTGGACGCCAAACCAGGAGGCAAGTACTCCAGCCGCCTTCAGCAGTACGGGCGAAGGAGAGGAATCGATTGCAAACTGTATGGGCGTGGAGGAGGTGGTCTGGTCCTTCTCATAAAAGGGAGCCGGAAGCGCCGAAAGATCGTTCGACATCGGCAGCAGAACTCCGCCAATCTCGAAAGTGGAGCTCTGGTCGATCCTGGCCCACAGGCGCTCATCTGTGGGGTCTTCGCACTTTGCAACATAGTGACCGCGAAGGTGGATCTCGAGCGTGTTCTGCGCGGCGATAAGATCCGCCGGGACGGGAATATCGGCCGTCAGGTCGGATGCACCGGACTTTGCGGCATCGGGCGGCATCACCAGGTTGTTGAGTGTGGTGTCGTTGAAGGAGATCGTCAACAGGCTTCTCTCGGGAATCATCTCGGGAGAGAAGTGATAGTGCAGGTGCAGCATACCGTTCTGCGCAACCTGCGACGCGCTGAGCACAAATGACGTCCTGGCCGAGGCATCCCAGCCCCGGAGCATGATGCCATCGTTGTATCCGGTATCAGCCAATGAGACGGTGCTGTGAAAGGTGTGCGAGGGAGTTGCCTGCGGCGAACGTTGCGCGTGGAGCTTAGTCGAGGCGAGCGGTAAGAGACACAGCAGCAGGGCAGCCGTAATCTCGGCCTCGCGGCTCATCAGCTTCTCTTTGCGGCTGGGGAGAAACCCTGTGAAGGAGTAGCGGATGCCGCGAAGCGAGAGCCGGATGATAGCGGCGAGGCTCTTTAAAGGGCGGTCGCGGGGATGATCTTCGGTGAGCCAGGAATCCGCGCGCGAATAAAGAACCAGCGTGAGTGCCTCTTCTTGTTCAAGCGTGAGCTGCCTGTACTGAAACCGCAGGTTGGTGCCGTTATTGCTGACAACCTTGGCCGGGAGCACGACCGCATCGCCACCCGTGTAGATGATGTCGATCAGAGCCCCCTGGTCGAGCATGGTGGCCTGTTCCATGCTGATGGCTCCGCCACCGAGCGACAGATCTGAAGAGATTCCTGAGACAGTCGCCCCGCTCAGCGTGCGGATGGAGACGATCATCTTACGGCTGAGGCGCACACTTCCTCTTCTCTGCTGAGCCTCCACGGCAACGGCATTGGCCGTGCCGAGAATAACGCAGTTGAAGATGATCCAGAAGACATTCATCAGGACGGCGCCCTTGTGGTCGGCGTTATGAACGAAGAATCTCCAGGGAGCTACCGCAAGACCGAAATAGTTGAGCAGAAGAAGAACGCCGTAGGGCCGGGCGATGGTCTTATCGAAGTACCGATTTTTGACGACTCCACCCTTGGCGGTCACATTAAATTTGCCCAGCTTTGGGTTGACCAATGCCAGTAGCGTCGGCCCCAGAATGTAGGGAGCAAGCACGGTCTCGTAGATCTCGTTCCAGAAGGAGTAGCGATACTTTCCCTGCAGACGCGAGTTGGTCAGGGTAGAAAGAACGAGGTGAGGAATGGCATATGCGCCGATTGTGATCCACAGGCCCGGAATGTTGCGCAGGCCGAAGAGCATGTAAACCAGCGGCGCAGTAAGAAAGATGAGACGCGGCAGCGCATAGAGAAAATGCACCATCGCGTTGAAATAACAGAGTCGTTGAGTGAGCTTGAGACCGCGTACGAACAGGGGATTATCCGTGCGCAGGATCTGGATCATTCCGCGTGCCCAGCGGATGCGCTGGCCCACATGCGCTGAGAGGCTCTCCGTAGCTAGGCCCGCGGCCTGAGGCCGGTTGATATAAGCCGTGTTCCATCCACGTATCTGCATGCGCAGGGAGGTGTGCGCGTCTTCGGTCACCGTCTCGACGGCGATCCCTCCAATCTCGTCGAGGGCCGACCGTCGAAGCACGGCGCAGGAGCCGCAGAAGAAGGTCGCGTTCCAGAGATCGTTGCCATCCTGCAACAGGCCATAGAACAGCTCGCCCTCGTTGGGAACGGTTCTGTAGCTTCCAAGGTTCCGTTCAAACGGATCCGGGGAGTAGAAATGATGTGGCGTCTGCAGCATGCCGAGTTTCTTGTCTTTCAGGAACCAACCAGCGGTGACCTGCAGAAAGCTTCGTGTCGGCACGTGGTCGCAATCGAAGATGGCAACCAGAGGAGAGGTCATGCGCTTCAGGGCGCTGTTGATATTGCCCGCCTTGGCATGCTTATTGTCCGGGCGGATGACGTAACCGATGCCAATCTTCTCGCAGAAGTCGCGAAACTCCTGCCGACGGCCATCGTCGAGAAGATATACGTGCAGCTTATCGCTGGGGTAATCGATATTGATAGAGGCAAGAGCCGTAGAGCGAACTACAGAGAGCGGTTCGTTATACGTGGGGATCAGAAGATCTACGTCAGGCCACTCATCGATGTCATCTGGAAGAGGTGCCGGTGGCCTGTGTAGCGGATAGATCATCTGGATGAAGCCAAGCAGAAGGATGGCAAAGGCGTACATCTCCGCTGCGAGCAGCACAAACATGAAGAACAGCTCGAGAACGTGCAGGTTGCTGCTGGGATCGGTGACGGCCTCATAGACCTGGGTGACGCGCCAGACTGCGTAGCGGCAGGTGGTCAGCATCGATGCGACGATGAGCATGAGGGTCACAACGTAAGCCTGGGAAAAGGTATAGAGCGCAAGACCGATAAGGAGAGTCAGCGAACCGACGATGGCCTGTTGCTTCCAGTCAAACCGCAGGGTCACGCACTGATAGGCCAGCACTGCGGCAATGATGTAAAGGATGATTCGTCCTGTTCGCCCTGCAATACTGTCACTGGCTCCGAGGTGACTCCATAGTTCATGAGCCTTCTTCATCTTTCGCTCCACCTCTGTTGGGTCTTGGAGAGCGCTGCAGATCTGGGAATCTCGAGCCACTGCGCAATCTCACTGCACACGGCTGCGGCTTGCGATTTCGGGGCAAAGAAGGGCAGTACAACGCCTTCTGCGAGGGATTGCTGAACCTCCGCCTGACGGTAGATCGGCTTTTTGTAGAGTTGATCGCCGAGCAGTTGGTTCAAGCTTGCATAGACGGTCTTCGTAAGCGGAAGCTCGTCCATCTGATTCATGACATACAGAATTCGGTCGGGAGCGGTCGGAAGCGTGCCGAGAAGTGCCGTTATCGCCTCGACATATCTCACCGCAGAAGGGTCCGGAACGAGAGGGATCAGGAGAACCTGGCACACCTGAAGACAGGCCATAAGTTCCTGACCAGAGACTCCACTGAGATCGAACAGGACATAATCAGCGGCGTCGGTTCTGAGGTGGTCGTTTATCTCGGGAATTGCCGGTTCGTTCGGGTCGCGGGCGAGGATGCGGACAGGAAGTTCCTTTTCTCCAGGAGCGAGAAACGAGCGCATTCCCGGACGGGTCGTCGTCGCTCCATAGTGAAAGGCGAGCGTTGGCCATGGAGCGGCATCGACCAGCAGCACCCTTTTGCCGTGCTGCCACAGGATGCTTCCCAGGCTGGCCGCCAGCATGCTTTTGCCTGCGCCTCCCATGGGGGAGAAGATCCCGACGCGTACAGGCTCCGGCTGCGAGGAATCCGCAAGCACCGGCTTGGCCAGTTCGGGCGTCTTAGAGCTTCGGTGACGCCCAAAGGTTCTATAGGACGATTCGTTGAGTCGAAAGCTTGAAAACAGGGCGTTTACGTCGCCGTTCGACTCTCGGTCGTCCTCAGGCTTGAAATTAGGATCATCGGGATGCTTTGTTCTCGACATTGCCTACCTCCCGCACACGTGAGGTATCCGACGAGCTGGGTCACACGAATTTGGTTACCAAGGATAGCACGGGTAACCATCCGTCAAAACCGCACAGAAAGTGCCATTGACAGACAAACATTTGGCTTGAATTTACGGAAATAAGCAGCAAGTTTTGCGTGCTGATTCCTGGCAGAGTCTTCCTCGAACCCGGTTTCTCCTATCGCGAAAATCCGCGCAGAAACCTCACCCCGAGCATTATTCAAGCGCCTCATTGACGTCGCGAACCAGGTTGCGCAAATAGCTCCTTTTATTCAGCAAAACCACCATCGCATCCTTCGCGGCAACCCTGGCCTGTTCCTCTCCGGCGTCCACTGCGTGATCCCATCGAGCCCAGAGGCCTTCCAGCTCCTCCTGGGTCTGAATCATTCTTGCGTCGAAGGTATCTTTTGCAGTCATCAGGTCGCGTCGCAGCTCGGGCTCATCCTCGCCCATCTGCTTCGCCATCCGCATCTCCTGCAGCTGCATGTTCAGCTCGAAGACCTCTTCCAGCAATTCGGGAGGAACAATCTGCTTCTTCTCTCCCCCACTCTCCCGCGCCGCATCGGTCGCAGCCTTGGACTGCTCCTCCAGCTCGACGCCCTGAAGCTTCAGAAGATACTGGGTTCGCAGAATGGGGTCCTTCAAGGTGCGGTAGGCATCGTTCAGAAATGAGGACTTTCGGAGAGCCTCTTCCTGCTCCGATACGGGGCGTGAGGCAAAGCGGTCCGGATGAAGCTTTCGGCTCAGCGCATAAAACTGCTTCTCAAGAGCAGCCGTATCAATCGCAAGCTTTTCAGGGAGTCCGAACACCTCGAAGTAACTCATGACTTCATTGTAGAGTGCAGACCCGCCTTACTTCAGGAAGCTCTCCACCAGGCCAATAGCCTCGTCCATCACACCTGACTCACTCCCGAGACCGGGGAGCCAGTGCATCTCTGGATCGCGCCGGAACCAGGTCATCTGGCGCTTGGCATAGTTGCGATGACCCTGCTGGGCCTGCGCCACCGCCGTCTCACGTGTCATCTCACCAGCGAGTACGGCTGAAGCCTGAGCATAACCCAGCGACCCCAGTGCGCGGCACTCGCGTCCATAGCGTTCGATCAGGCGAGCCGTCTCTTCGATCAGTCCACGCTCGAACATCGCCGCCGCGCGCTGGTTGATGCGCTCATACAGCCTCTCCCGTGGAGGATTCAGGCCCAGCCGAAGAATGCGATACCCCGTCAGCCGGTCGCGCCCCTTCTTCCACTGCTCAGTCATCGGGGCACGCACACTCTCGGCTCTCGAATCAGCAGACAGAGAAACCTCAATCGCGCGCATCACCTTCGGAACATCATTAGGATGGATCGTCTTCGCCGCAGCAGAATCGAGCCGCGTAAGAACACGGTGCAGATGAGCCGGGCCACGCTCGGGGCCAAGAACCTCCACGCGTCCTCGCAGGCGATCACGAAGCTCCGGCCTGGCGGCAGGCGCAGGAAACAGCCCGTCGATCAGCGCGCGCAGATAGAGTCCCGTCCCCCCTGCAACGATGGGAACCCGGCCTCTCTCCGAGATACCACTCAGAGCCTCGCGCGTCAGACGGCTGTAATCTCCCGCCGTAACCTGTTCGTTCGGCCACGCGATGTCGATCATGTGATGTGGAACGATCGCCTGCTCCTCGCGAGTGGGCTTGGCTGTTCCAATCTCCATCTCGCGATACACCGAGACCGAATCGCACGAGACAATCTCGCCGCCGAACTGTTCGGCCAGCCGAATCGCAAGCCCGGTCTTTCCGCTGGCCGTCGGACCAGCAAGCACGATCATGGGCTTGTCTTCATGGGCTGAGACGGCGCTGCTCACCACAGTCTCCACCATCCAGCGGGAAAGACGTGCCTCATACCAACGCGCAGCATGCAGAAGAGCAGCACCGCAAACGCCAGCAGGATCAGTCCGCGGATCTGGCGGCGGCGTTCTGTACGAACTCGTTCAGGAAGGGGTACTGCCATGGACCGAAGCTACTCCGGCCTCTTGTTGACGAGGTAGTGGATTCGCAACTCGAGGTTCGGCCCGTGGAACTCCTTCGGCAGCGGAGGAAACTGCCCGACTCCCGTAATCGAGCCCCACGCCGCCTTATCCAGTGCCTGGTCCTGCGTCGAGCCGTCCAGATTCATCGAGCCGATCCTCCCGTCCGGAAGGATCGAGAAGCGGATCAGGGTCTCGCCCTGCTTGTTCAGCGGGGGCCGAGCCTCCTCGGGAATCAGAGGAAGCCAGGTGTTGTAGATCTCGCGCAGAATCCTGCGGAGGTAGGGATTGAAGTCCACTCCCATCGTGTCCGAGAGGACATCGACACCGGTATTCATTCCCTGATGCTCGACCGGGATATTCGCTCCGTAGTCCCCACCCTGGCCGGAGTTCTGCGCCGCCTGGCGCGCGGCTTGACGGATGGCGTCGCCGGCCGAAACGCTCTGGTTGCCGAAGTTCGGCTTCGTAGGAGCCGGACGTGGCGCCTCCACAACAGCCTGCTGTGGCGGATGCTGAGGCAAAGGCTGGGGAGGAGGAGGCTGCTGCTGTTGGGGCTGGGGCGCCGCAGGCTGTGGTGCAGGAGCCTGTGGCGTAGGAGGCGCCGTTGCGCCGCCTGGAGCCCCGGACCTGCGCATCGCCTGCAGCTGTTCCAGAGTCTTGCGATCGATCGTAGGCTTCGCCGTCTGCTGTACCCGGTCCTTGTCGCTGATCACATTGCTCGGCTTCTTCGGCAGCTCCTTGCCGATATCCTTCGGCATATCGAGATACGTCAGCTGCTTGTCGCGATCCTTGAGAACATCGGCGGGATTGATCAGACGCGGCTGATGGAAGAGCACCTGGGGTCCATAAAAGATGAACCAGCCAATGGCCAGCCAGATGATGATCGAGATATAAACCGCCTCGCGAAAGCGGGCGCGCGCCCGCTCATCATCGAGAGCGTCGAGCAGATGGATCAGCTCATGTTCTTCGAGGTCACCGTAGCGATTTGTCCGCACCCTGTTCGGAGACGACGGCGGCGCGGAGTTAGGAGGAGTCTCGAGAGAAGGCATTGCGTATCTTAGGTCAGACGGCTGACGAGAACTAAAGTTTCTGTTACTAAAGAGATGCTTCCCCGCGTGCGCAGGCGGTCCGCCCCGTCATCTTCTATTATTTTCTCATCCTTTGCGGAAATCGTAGACTGGGAAAATCGTAGACTGGCGAGATGAGCGCAGGATCCGCCGCCCCTAAACCCCGAGCCCTGATCCTGACCGTCAGCGACAGCTGCTTCCAGGGCACACGAGAGGACCTCTCCGGCCCCGCCGTCGCCGATCTCCTAGAGCGGACAGGATTTCCCGTCATCGCCCGCGAGACCGTTCCCGATGAGCTTAACGTGATCGCGGATGCTCTCCGGCGCGGGACCGAGGCCGCCGACCTCATAGTAACCACAGGGGGCACAGGACTCGCTCCTCGCGATGTCACCCCGGAGGCGACCCGCATGGTCTGCGAGCGCCTGGTCGAAGGGGTGGCTGAACGGATGCGCTCGATTGGGACAGAGCAGACCCCCCTGGCCGCCCTGAGCCGTGCCGTCTGTGGAACCCTGGGCCGCACGCTCATCCTCAACCTGCCGGGAAGTCCACGAGGAGCGCAAAGCTCGCTCGAAGCCGTACTGCCGCTGCTGGCTCACGCGCTCGACCTCCTGCGCGGCCACACCAGCCACGACGCCGATTCTCACGGCACTGCAACACCCGCAAAGGTAAAATAAAGCTATTCCCGTGAAGATCTCCCCAGTTGCTGTCTTTCATAAATGGAACGTTGCGCTGTTGGCAGCGTTGAAGCCCTTCGGCGCATGGGGAATCTGTGGCCTCTCGATCCTGGACTCAGCGGCGATCCCGATGCCCATCGACGCCCTGGTCATCGACTACGTAGTCCACGACCACGCGCGCTTCCTGCTCTATTGCTTCATGGCCGCCTTCGGCTCCGCCATCGGAAGCCTGCTGCCGTTCTTCCTGGGAAAGGCCGGCGGAGAGCTCTTTCTGCTGAAACGCATCAACCGGCAACGCTACGAGAGTCTCCGCGACCGCTTCGAGCGGCAGGAGTTCCTGGCCATCATGATCCCCGCCATGATGCCTCCGCCGATGCCGGTCAAGCTGTTCGAATTCGCCGCCGGAGTCTTCGAGATGCGCACCGTCTCGTTCTTCTGCGCCATCCTGCTGGGCAAGTTCATCCGCTTTCTGGCCTGGGCCATCATCACCATCTTCTACGGCCCCGCCATCATGCGAACCATAACAGTGGCACTCGAAAAGCACCTGGGATACGTCCTCGGAGCCTTCGGAGTCCTCGTTCTGCTGCTGGCCTTCTGGGTCGCGCGAAAGGTCTTCGACTCGCGCAAGGGAGAGAAGCTCCCCATAGAGAGCAATCCCGACGAGATCCCCGAATAAAGAAAAGGCTGCAGGCATCGCCAGAATAAAAAAGGCTGCGAGAATCTCGCAGCCTTTTTATGTCTCGTGCTTCAAAGAGTTCGTTAGGCAGGTCGCTGGCTGTGCAGGCCCTCGCGAACACTGGCTGCAATATTCCGAGCCAGAGCCGGAAGCCCGAAGAGCGCCCCTGCCGTAATCGCCGTCGACATCACATCGTTGGCGTAAAAAGGAATCGCCGCAACGTAGCAGGCGCCGAGTCCGGCAGCGGTATGGGGATACAGTCCGCCCGCAGTCCACACCATAAAGTTGCTCAGCACAAAGAACGAGGTC
>DATHJA010000168.1:0-7009 GCA_035316475.1 Edaphobacter sp.
CAGAAGACCGAGCTGATTGCGAAACGCCAGCAGGAAGCGGCAGCGTTTGAGGCGGAACGAGCAGGCCTGGAAAGCTCGCTTACAGAGCTGCAGGCGCAGCTCGACGAACTGCGCAGCCGCCGCGAGAGGCAGCAGCAGGCCGCGGCCGAAGCGTCGGCCTCGCTGGCCGGGCTTGAGGAGCGGCGCCGCAATGCGCAGTCGAACTTCGACCAGACCACACGCCTGTATAACGGCCAGAACCAGCGCATTCAGCAGATCGAGCAACAGCTCTCCTCCTCCGCAGCCGAAAAGCTGCGTCGCGAAGAGGAGACTGCGAGCCTTGCCGCGCAGCACACCGAGCTTTCGGAGACGCGGGCAAACGCTCTGGCCGAAGGCGAGCGGTTCACCGCCGAGGCAAATGAGCTTCGCGCGGCTATGGCCGATCTGGACCAGCGCCTGCGGACCCTGCGCCATGAGACCGAGGCGCTTCGGGAAGAACGCGCGGCGCACACGGCCCGAGCTGCAAAGCTGGCCTCGGATATCGAACATATCGACGCTACCTGCCTGAATGATCTGGCCGTCGAAGCAGCCACCCTTCGCGGCGACGAGACCATTGCCCGCATCGAAGGCGATGCCCTGCACGAGGAAGAGGAGGCCTCCCGCGCCCTGAAGCAACGGCTCGAGGCGATGGGGCCGGTCAATATGATGGCGCTCGAGGAGTACAACGAGACGACACAGCGCCATGCCTTCCTCGAGACGCAGCGCAAGGACCTGCTCGATTCGATCGAGAACACGCAGGCCTCGATCAAGGAGATCGACGAGATCTCGCATCAGAAGTTCGATGAAGCCTTCAAGGTGATCAACGAGAACTTCTCCGTGACCTTCTCCAAGCTCTTCGGAGGCGGCCAGGCGTTTATGAAACTGACAGACGCGGAGAACTCGGCGGAGAGTGGCATCGACATCGTCGCCTCACCTCCGGGCAAGAAGCTGCAGAATATCCTTCTGCTCTCCGGCGGTGAGAAGGCCCTGACGGCCCTCTCTCTGCTGGTCGGAATCTTCCAGTTCCAGCCTGCCCCATTCTGCATCCTCGACGAGGTCGACGCTCCGCTGGACGAGACCAATGTGGGACGCTTCGCCAAGCTGATCTCGGAGATGAGCGCGAATACGCAGTTCGTGGTGATCACGCACAGCAAACGCACCATGGCACAGGCGGACATTATCTACGGAGTCACGATGCAGGAGCCGGGAGTCTCAAAGGTGGTCAGCGTCAATCTGAACCGCCGCGATGACAACTCCGCACGGCGGGCAGTAGCCTAACGGCGGGGGCGATTTGATACCCCGCCACAGCAGCCCAACAGCCTGTATCCGACGAACGCAAACATGCATCTGCCTCTTACCTTCGGTCTGCTGGGTCTGCTTACAGGAGCGGTGCTGCTGCTTCGCCTTCTCTGGTGGAGGCTACCATCATGGCTGCGGCGGTGGACTTTGGTCGTGGCCTGCGCCATGGTTCTGTTGCGGGTCTCTTTTATCGCAACACAGTGGAGCATGGCTTCGCCCCGGATGAATGCTGTGATCTGCTGGCTGGCTGTTGCAGGCTACGAAGTTCTGCTGGCACGGTTCAGCCTGATGAAGCCGCGGTGGCTTACCTCGATCAGCGCGGTCATTCTGCTGATGCCGCTGATCGGCTCTACGCTGCTGATCCCCCTGACGCGAGTCTTCGACTGGTCTACTGCCGACATCTCCCAACTGGCTGGGCCCTATATTCTTGAGAAGAGTCCATGGGACACGGACGCCTCGGGAAACTCCGGGATAGACCTGATCGTCTTCTACAGGCCGCCCCTGATTCCGTTTCTCCGTCACACCTCCCAGAGATCCTCCTTCGGCGACGCCGAGTGCAGGCCCAAAGAGGCGTCGGCTCAGATCGATCTGAAGACCCACGTGGTGCACTTTCACTGTCCGGCGCATGGAGACGGCAAGCCCTCTATCGACGTGATTCTCCCGCTGCGATAGCCCCTTTCATCGGGCGCGGAAGGTGGTACCGTCAAAGAGTTATGCAGACAGCACTCCTGGAAACCCATCTTGGATCACTCGCTCCAACGGCATGCGGCAAGGTTCGCGATATCTATTCGCTGGGCGAGAAAGAGCTTCTCTTCATCGCCACCGACCGCATCTCCGCCTTTGACCATGTGCTCGGCAGCGGGATTCCGGATAAAGGACGCATCCTCACTCAGCTTTCTCTGTTCTGGTTCGACTTCCTCAAGGACACGGTAAGGAACCACGTCCTGACGGCGGATGCGGCGAAGTTTCCCACGCAACTTCAGCCGTTCCTCGACCAGCTGGAAGGAAGAAGCATGGTCGTGCGCCGGGCCCAGATGTTTCCCGTCGAATGCGTCGTGCGAGCATACCTCTCTGGCTCGGGATGGAAGGACTACCAGGCAACCGGCGCCGTCTGCGGAATTGCCCTGCCGGCCGGTCTGCGCGAATCGGACCGTTTGCCGGAGCCAATCTTTACTCCTGCGGCCAAGATCAATACAGGCGGCCACGACGAAAACATCTCCTTTGACGACGTCATCTCCACGGTTGGTGAGGATCATGCCAAAACTCTCCGGCGGCTGACCCTGGAGATATTCGAGAAGGCCTCGCGCCATGCCGAGAGTCGAGGACTGATTCTCGCCGACACCAAGTTCGAGTTCGGCATGATCGATGACGAGATCATCCTCGCCGACGAGGTGCTCACGCCCGACTCCTCACGTTACTGGCCTGCCGATGGATACCGCCCCGGAGGCCCGCAGCCCTCGTTCGACAAGCAGTACGTTCGCGACTATCTGGAATCGATCCACTGGAACAAGCAGGCGCCTGCGCCCGCTCTTCCCGATGAGGTTGTCGAGCGCACTCGCGAAAAATATCTTGAGGCCTTCCGGCTGATTACAGGACGCGCTGGGCTATGAACCCCCTGGACTGGATGCTGGTCGTGATCCTCGCCGTCTCGGCGGTCCAGGCCTTCTTTCGCGGTCTTGTGCTTGAGCTGTTTTCACTTGGCGGTATCATCTGTGGCATCATTCTTGCCGCATGGAACTATCCCCGCCTCGCCGAAAAGCTCTCCAACTTTATCTCAACTGCCGCTGTCGCCAGCGTGGTTGCTTTCCTGTTGATCGCCGTCGGGGTTATGGTGATTGCGGCGATCCTGGGCCGCATGATCCATGCCTCAGCCCACGCCATCGGCCTGGGATTTTTCAACCGCCTGGGCGGAGCTGCCTTCGGCCTGGTACGTGGGGGTCTCCTGGGAGTCGCAGTCCTGATGGCGATAACCGCTTTTCTTCCCACCTCCGGCTGGCTGAAAAATTCTCACCTCGCACCCTATTTCCTTGCCGGGTCACATGCGGTATCCTTCGTTGTACCTCACGACCTCGAACAGCTAATCCTGGCCGGCGGATCCGAACTCAAGCACAATGCGCACGATTGGATCAAATCACGCCCCTAGGGTCAAAATGAGGAAGTGTCGCAATCAGACGACCAGCGAGGAGTAAACCTTTGAAGCGCGAATTGGACAGTCTTGTCATTCAGATGCACAGTGCCGGTGTCTCCTACGCGGATGCTGTTCGCCAGTTTAAGCGTCGTTACATCCTTGAAGTCCTCGCGCAACATAAAGGCAACCAGTGCAAGGCAGCCGAAGAGCTCGGTATGCACCGCAATACCCTGAGCCGCACGCTCGCAGAGCTGGAGATGGATACGGCACAGATCCGCAATGGCATGCGCCGTCCTCCGGTGAGTGAGCGCCCACGGGTCCAGAACATTGCTCAGGGGATGAATCGCGGCGTGCTGGGTATCCGATAAGCGGAGCCCATCGTCTAACCGGCAGACTCATGCATCTCTTTCCGCAACGCAATGCGACTTCGTTTTCCGTTACGGCGTTCGCGCTCGCACTTTCTCTGGGTCTCTCGGCTCATGCGCAACAGTCCCCTGCTCCGGACTCGGAATCCGGAGACGCCACCCCGAAAGCCCCGGCAGTAAGCAGGCGAGCCGCCCAGGAGGCGGATGATGCCTATCTAGTCGGGGTACGGCTACTGGATCACGGAGACCTCGCCGGCGCCGAGAAGCAGTTTCTCAAAGCGTCCAGCATCGTCCCTTCCAGGGCCGATTATGTGCAATCTGCTGCACTCGCCCACGAGCATCGCGTCACCGAGCTGGTGCAACAGGCCGGAAGAGCCCGCCTGCTGGGTCATTCTGAGAAGGCGGATTCCCTTCTCGCAGAGGCCCGCAAGCTTGACCCGAACAATAACATTGTCACCCAGCACACAGATGCGGACGTGTGGAGGTCATCCTTTCATCCGGAGATTCAGGACGCCGACGGAGCCGTCCTTGAACCCTTCGCCCGCGACGTGCGCCATATCGCCGGCCCGATCGTTCTATTGCCCTCCACGGAACCACAGGAGTCTCACCTGCGCGGCGACACCCAGCAGGTTCTTCAGCAGGTCTTCTCGAGCTACGGCCTTCGCGCCGTCTTCGACGACTCCGTCGAGCGCCAAAACATACGGGTGGAACTGGAAAAGCTCCCTTACGCTCAGGCCTCCGGCATCGTTTTGAGCATGGCGCACGCCTTTGCAACTCCAGTTGATCCCCATACCGTCCTGATTGCAAAGGACACCACGGAAAACCGCGAAAAGTTTGAGCGCCAGCTTCAGGAGACCATCTATGTGCCGGGCTTTACTTCGGCCCAGATGAAGGAGCTGGGAACAGTGGTGCAAACCGTGTTCGATGTCAAAAAAGCCAGCATTCAGAGCAACGGAGGAAGCATCGCGATCCGCGCTCCGGAGGATACCCTTTCGGCCATCAACCTTACGCTTGCCGACCTGGTCGACGGTGGAGCGGAGGTTGTGCTGGACATCAATCTCTACACGGTCGATCGCACCCGCCAGCGCAACATCGGCGCGCAACTGCCGCAACAGCTTGGCGTCTATAACGCCGAGAGCGAAGCCAACAAGATCGTCAACTCCAACCAGGACCTGGTGAACCAGGCGATTGCGCAGGGTCTGATTCCGGCAGACGCCAATAACGTTACCATCGCTCTGGCGCTGATCGCCTCCGGGCTGGTTCAGAGTTCCCTGCTCGCCAACACCATCGGCTTCTTCGGAGGCGGTCTTACGACGTCGGGCGTCACGCTTAACGCCAGCACAACCTTCCAGCTCGCGCTCAATTCGAGCGATACGCGCGTGCTCGACACCATCAAGCTTCGTCTTGGCGACCGCGAGACAGGAACCTTTCGCTCCGGAACACGTTATCCCATCACCACATCGACATATACCAGCGCCACCGCCTCTACTCCGCTTGCTGGCGCAACTGTCAACGGCGTAAGCGCGCAGAGCCTGGTCAACCAGGGATCCTCGAGCGTGACCATCCCCCAGATTCAGTACGAAGACCTGGGCCTGACCCTAAAGGCGATGCCTACTGTACAGAAGTCTGGCCGGGTCAGCATTCTGCTTGATCTCAAGATCGAAGCCCTTGCCGGCTCGGTGATCAATAATATTCCCATACTTGCGTCGCGTCAGTATGTCTCCACCGTCACCGTAGGCGATGGGGAAAGTGCTCTGCTTGCCAGTTCGCTCTCGCGCACCGAATCGGCCGCCCTCAGCGGCCTTCCCGGCCTCAGCGAGCTTCCTGGCTTCCAGACCGCAACCGCCGACAAGCTCACCGAGAGCGATACCAGCGAGCTGGTTCTGCTGATTACTCCGCGTGTGGTCCGTCATCGAGCCGACAATACTGCTGGCCCGCGGATTGCCTATGAACAACGCCTTCCCGACTGACAATACCGTGGATTTCAAAGACTTGCGGGGTCTTCCGAAGTTTGACCGCAAGGTGCCCGATCGTTATACTTGATCCTGTACGAGCGGGAGTAGCTCAGTGGTAGAGTGCTTCCTTGCCAAGGAAGATGTCGCCGGTTCGACCCCGGTCTCCCGCTCCAAAATGTCCCTGCCTGCGTTACACTTCCCCATACAATCCGCAGGGTTGAGACACAGAGCAACCCACCGAGGCGCGGTACCCAAGTGGTAAGGGAGAGGTCTGCAAAACCTTTATGCGTCGGTTCGATCCCGACCCGCGCCTCCAAATTTTCTTCACGAACACCGAGTACAGAGGGTCTTGATTCGAAAGGTACTCTTTCCCTGACACGATCGACCTCAGCGCCGAGACTTGCCGATATTGCCAAGCGGGCCCAGGTATCGATTGCGGCTGTATCCATTGCGCTCAACAAGGGTGAATCGACGCGGGTGAGCGCCGAGCGCCGTAAGAAGATCTTGCACATCGCCGAAGAGATGGGCTATGTGCCAAATGAGCTGGCAAGGGCCCTGGCTGAGCGAAGAACACGGCTGCTGGGACTCGTGGTTCCGTTGCGCGACCCCATCTTTTTCAATCAGTTTATTGCCCAGGCGTTGTCGGGGATTCAAAGCACACTGATGCGCCGGGGATATAACCTGCTGGTCTTCTCCCCTTCCGGCAAACCCGGGCGCATAACACGCGACCAGATCCTGGAGAGCAGATTCACAGACGGTCTGATCTTTATTAATACGCGCTCTTGCACGGCACAGGATGTGAACGACACAATCGACGAACTGCGGCGAGCGCAGATCAAGTTTTCGATGATTAACTCCTACTATGGCCGCGCCCCCATCAACTACGTTGGCGTGGATGACACGGCCATTGGGTATGCTGCAGCCGAATACCTGGTGGAACATGGTCATCGTCGCATCGCGTTTCTCAGCGGATCGGCGACACTGCCAGCGCATCAGCGCCTGGTCATGGGCCTGCGCCGTGCTCTCGCCCGTCATGGCCTGACCTTGCCGGACAAACGCATCGGCTGTACTGGATACGAGATGGAGTACGCCTGCCTGATTCTGGACGAATGGCTCAAGGCAAAACGTGACCGTCCGACAGCGATCTTTGCGGCAGATGATCAGCTGCTGGTGCACCTGTACGACTATGCCGAGCAACGGGGACTCTCGCTGCCGCAAGATATTTCCGTGCTGAGCCGCGGTAA
>DATHJA010000169.1:0-11699 GCA_035316475.1 Edaphobacter sp.
GAAGGCTGCATTCGGAAAGACGCCGAACGGCACAGAAGTTGATATCTACACCTTGAAGAGCGACACCGTGGAGGCACGCATCATGACCTACGGCGCGCGCATCGTCTCCATCAAGACGGCCGACAAGAACGGCAAGATCGCCGACGTGGTCCTCGGATACGACTCGCTGGACGGCTACCTAGCCGATAAAAAGACCTACTTCGGTGCGGTCGTGGGCCGCTACGGCAACCGCATCGCGCACGGTGAGTTCAAGCTGGATGGCAAGACCTATCACCTGCCGAAGAACAACGGCGAGAACTCGCTGCACGGCGGAACGGTCGGGTTCGACCAGCTCGTCTGGAAGGCGCGCGAGGTTCCTGAAGGTGTCGAACTGACCCTGGTGAGCAAGGACGGCGATCAGGGCTATCCCGGAACCGTGACCGCGCACGTGCGCTATACCCTGCACCACAACGCTCTCAGGATCGACTACAACGTCACGACCGACAAAGATACCGTGGTCAACCTGACCAATCACTCCTACTTCAACCTGGGCGGCATCGGAAGCGGAACCATCCTTGATGAAGAGATGATGATCGCGGCCGACAAATACACGCCAACCGACAGCGGGCTCATCCCTACCGGAGAGCTAGCCGCGGTCGATGGGACGCCGATGGACTTTCGCAAGCCGACCGTGATCGGCAAACATATCCATGATGACTTCCCGGCGTTGAAGCTCGCCGGTGGCTACGACCACAACTGGGTCCTGCGCGGCTCGAACGGCGAGGTCAAGACCGCCGCGCACGTTCACGACCCGGTCACCGGACGCACCCTGACGGTGACGACGACCGAGCCGGGCGTGCAGTTCTACGCCGGCGTCTCGCTCGATGGCACGTTCAAGAGCCCAGACGGCTGGCCGTACGCCAAGAACACAGCGCTGTGCCTTGAGACCCAGCACTTCCCGGACTCGCCCAACCATCCATCGTTCCCAACGACCGAGCTGAAGCCCGGCGAGGCCAGGCACAGCATGACCACCTTTACGTTCTCGGTCCAGAAATAGGCCGCGGGATACCGGAATGAACAAGGTTGTTGCCTCAGCGGATGTGGCGGTTGCAGAGATCACGGCGGGATCGACGATCATGCTCGGAGGCTTCGGGCTGTGTGGAATCCCCGAGAACCTGATCGCCGCCCTCGTGCGGCGGAGGATCACCGGGCTGCACACGATCAGCAACAACATGGGCGTCGATGGCTTCGGCATGGGACTGATGCTCGAGGCGGGAATGATCGCCTCGCACATCGGAAGCTACGTCGGCGAAAACCGACGGCTTGAGCAGATGGTGCTCAAGGGCGAGCTCAACCTCACGCTGATCCCGCAGGGAACGCTCGCCGAGCGCGTCCGCGCCGGAGGAGCCGGAATCCCGGCCTTCTATGTTCCGACTGGCCTCGGCACCGTTGTCGCCGAGGGCAAGGAGACGCGCGAGATCGGCGGGCGGACCTACGTGCTCGAGACGGCCCTGCGCGCCGACGTTGCCCTGGTGAAGGCGTGGAAGGGCGACCGGCTCGGCAACCTGGTCTACCGTAAGACCGCGCGGAACTTCAATCCGGTGATGGCCACCGCCGCCGCGATGACCATCGCCGAGGTGGAGGAGCTGGTTGAGCCCGGCGAGCTCGATCCGGATCAGATCGTTACGCCGGGGATCTACGTCAAGCGCATTCTAGTTGGCGAGAACTACCGCAAGCCCATCGAGTCCCGTTTCATCAAGGAGCAGATGGCGGGAGGCGCAGCGTGAACGCCAAGGAGAGGATCGCTCGAAGAATCGCGAGAGAGGTCAAGGACGGCTTCTACGTCAACCTGGGCATCGGCCTGCCGACGATGATCGCGTCCTACCTTCCCGCAGGGCTCGACGTTGTCTTCCAGTCGGAGAACGGGATGCTTGGCGTTGGGCCGCCGCCCGCCGAAGCCGAGGCAGATCCGGACCTGATCAACGCCGGCAAGCAGCCGGTGACGGAGCTTCCCGGATGCTCGTACTTCGGCAGCGACGAGTCCTTCGCGATGATTCGCGGAGGACACATGGACATGAGTGTGCTCGGCGCGATGCAAGTGGACGAGGCAGGCAACCTCGCGAATTGGACCATTCCCGGCAAGATGGTGAAGGGAATGGGCGGCGCGATGGACCTGGTGGCGGGCGCGCGTCGCGTGATCGTCGCGATGGAGCATCAGACCAAAGAGGGCGAGTCGCGGATTTTGAAGCGCTGCTCTCTTCCGCTGACCGGAACCGGCGTAGTGCACGATATCGTGACCGAGCTGGCCTGGATCCGGGTGACTCCGGAGGGTCTCCTTCTGACGGAGATCGCCGAAGGGATCAGGCCGGACGAGGTGCAGGCCCGCACCGAGGCCGCGCTGGCGTTTGCACCTAACCTCGTAACCATGAGCGTTCTCTGAAGCATGCGGACTCCTCGCCAAGACATCGTCGATATTCTCGAACACACCTTCAAGGCCTCGCGTGTGGAGCGGGCTATTGCAGAGCGGATTCGCTTCGCGGGCGAGACGATGGAGGTGGATGGGGCCTCCTATGCTCTGGGAGGGTACGGCCGCCGTGTGCTTGTCTCGATGGGCAAGGCTGCCGAACCCATGCTCTCTTCCTTTCTGGCGGCCAGTGGCGAGGCGGCGCGTCTGTTTGAGGGAATCATTGTTGCCCCGGACCCGGTTTCGCTGCCTCCAGTCTCTCCGCATTCAGAGAAATTCGTTGCCTTCCAGGCCGGGCATCCCAGCCCGAATGCGGCCTCTATCGAGGCTGCCAGCGCGATTCTGCGAACGCTCACGGGGCTCACGGAGCGCGACCTGGTGGTCTTCCTGATCAGCGGCGGCGGGTCGTCGCTGGTGGAGCAGTTCCTGGACGTGCATACGCCGCTCGGGGTGATTGCGGCGACCCACAAGGCTCTGGTCGAGAGTGGTGCTCCGATCACGGCGATCAACGCGGTACGCAAGCACCTCTCCTCGGTGAAGGGAGGCAGGCTGGCTGCTGCTGCGGCTCCGGCCGAGCAGCTGACGATTGCCATCTCCGACGTCCCCGCCGGAAGGCTGGACGCGCTCGCCTCGGGGCCGACGACCCCGGACGAGAGCACGCTTGCCGACGTCTACGATGCCGTCGAGCGTTACGGTCTGATGGACCGGCTGCCCGCCCGCGTCGCGCGGCAGATTAGCCTGCGCTCGCTCGAAGAGACACCGAAGCGGGGAGAGGCGATCTTTGCGCGGTCTCACTGGTCGGTGCTGCTGGACAGCTCCTCGCTGGAGGCGGAGGCGGGGGGCCGCGCCACGGAGCTGGGCTGGCATGTGGTTGTGGACGATACCTGCGACGACTGGAGCGCGGGCGATGCCGCGCGCTATCTTGTCGACCGCCTGCGCGAGCTGCGCAGCGGCCAGGAGCGCGTCTGCCTGCTCTCGGCGGGAGAGGTGACGGTGATCGTGCCGCATGGAGCCTCGGGCAGCGGTGGAAGGAACCAGCAGTTTGTGCTCGAGGCGAGCCGGCACATCGCTGGCGGCGATGCGGTCGTGCTGAGCGCCGGAAGCGATGGAGTGGACGGCACCAGCCCCGCCGCCGGGGGGCTGGCTGATGGGACGACGGTCGAGCGGGCGGCCCGGGAAGGGCTGGCGGTGGATGAGGCGCTCGCTACGTTTAATAGTTACCCGTTGCTGTTGCGGCTAGGAGATGCCATTGTTACCGGGCCTACAGGGAATAACCTGCGGGACCTTCGGATTCTTCTGGCTCCCTGAGTACCCCCCTATACTGTTTTGTTGCAAAGTATTGATTCTATTTAGTTTACCCTTGGACTTGATTTGCAAGATATTCATAATACAGGGGTTAGATTTCAAAATATAGAAAACAAATGGGTTATCGAAAGAGAAGGCCCCGGATTGCTCCGAAGCCTTCTTTCTTACTCTGTATCCAGTTTAACAGGCCGAAGGGGACGGATCGGCACATTTTGGATGTCCAGGAAGACTCGTTTTATGTGTGGTTTATAGGATTCTTCGGCGTTTGGTGGGCTTGACAGGAGTTTTGGCGAATCCCAAGGTAAGCGGATCTCGCTTTTTTGCGCGATTGGCTCATTCATGTCGCGATGATGCCGCGCCATGAATGGGGCACCCAGCATTGTGCTAACCGACGCAAACCGCAGGTCCTTCGACTTCGCTGCGCTCAGGATGACACATTTATGGCAACAATCTCAGCTTTATGGCAACAATCTCAGCGACTATGGCAACAATTTCAGCGACAGGACACTAGCTCCTGGCCCCTGGCTCATCGGAGGATAAGGCTGGTGATGGCAGGTACGGTGGTGTAGAGGAGGACCAGCAGGCCGGCGAGGCAGGCGAGAGCGAAGCTGTGCAGGATGACGAAGCGCAACAGGGTTCCTTCCTTGCCGTAGTGGCCGGTGGCGGTGGTGGCGACGACGATGCTCTGGGGGGCGATCATCTTTCCCATGACTCCCCCGGCGGAGTTGGCCGCGGCCATCAGGTAGGCGGAGATGCCTAACTGCTGGGCAGTGAGCTTCTGCAGGCTTCCGAAGAGGACGTTCGAGGAGGTGTCGGAGCCGGTGGAGGCGGTTCCGATCCAGCCGATGAGGGTTCCGAAGAAGGGATAGAGTTTGCCGGTGCGGGCGAAGGCGAGGCCAAGGGTGGCGTCCATGCCGGCGTAGCGAGTGACGAAGCCGAGGGCCATGAGTGCGGCGATGGTGATGAAGGTGAAGCGCATGGAGACGAAGGTTTCGGCGCCGGTCCTGGCGATGACGCGCGGGCGGATGCCCATGGCGAAGCCGGCGACGATGGCGGCGATGAAGATTCCGGTGCCGGTAGCTGAGAGCCAGTTGAAGTTAAAGACAGCTCCCTCGGCGACAGGGGAGGGGACAGCAGGTGGCATGCGCAGGACCAGTTGATGCAGGCCATGGATCGGGATCCGGATGCTGCTGATCCTATCGAGCCAGCGTGACCAGACGGGGAGTCCCCAGAGGATGATGAAGAGCGAGAGGATGGCCCAGGGGAGGATGGCCTGACGGATGAGTCCGGGCGGTTGGGCGATGGTGTTCTGAGAGGCCTGGGGAGTAGTCGCGGGAATGGTCTGGAGGCTGGGGTTGAGGATGCGTCGTGGCTTCCAGAAGCGGAAGAGCAGAAGCAGGGCGAGGATGGTGAAGCTGGAGGAGAAGATGTCGACCAGCCAGGGACCGTGGAGGGTGGCGACGAGCAGAAGGGTGATGCTGTAGACGCCTCCGGCGACGAGGATGGCGGGCCAGATCTCGAGCATGGCCGTCCATCCGGCGAAGGCGCAGATGAGCCAGAAGGGCACGAGGACGCAGAAGGGGGCGATCATGCGGGCGGTGACGCGGGAGAGCAGAAGCGTGTCGAGGTCGGTGATGCCGTGGAGCGCTACCATGGGGATTCCCAGGCCTCCGAAGGCGACCGGAGCGGTGTTGGCGAGCAGGGCGAGTCCGGCGGCCTGAAGGGGAGGGAAGCCGAGGCCGATGAGGATGGTAGCGCAGATGGCGACCGGAGTTCCGAAGCCGGCGGAGCCCTCGAAGAAGGCCCCGAAGGCGAAGGCGATGAGGAGAAGCTGGAGCCGGCTGTCGGCGGTGACTCCCACGAGACTCTGCTGCAGGAGGGTAAAGCTTCCGGAGCGATGGGTGAGGTGATAGAGGAAGAGGACGGGGAAGACGATCCAGGCGATAGGGAAGAGTCCGTAGGCGGCTCCGTAGACTATGGAGAGAAGGCCCATGCCGACGGGAAGGTGGAAGATTGCTATGGCAACGACGAAGGCGGTTGCCAGCCCCGCGAGGGCGGCCAGATGCCCTTTGACCCGGAAGACCCCCATGGTGACGAGCAGGACGCAGAGGGGAAGGGCCGACCAGGCCGCGGAGAGGAGCCAATGATGAGCAGGATCATAGCTTTGCGCCCATTTCAGGGCGGGCTCGAAGAGGAGACACATGAAGGCGACACCGGAGGAAGGGGCCTGAATGAATATTGGATTTACGATGCTCCACCCTTGCACAGAAAAAGAATGACGACCAGTATGGTCGAACCATCGTGCCACTGTAAATCCATAAAGGCGCCGGGCGGAGAAAATTGCGTCAGAATCTGGGCATACGGCACGAACGGGATGGATCGCATCTCACTTGGTGAAAAATGAGCAGCCTGAACACACGGAGCTTTCATTTCGGAGACGACTCCCCCCTTGTGCTGATCGTGCTGTTGAACTGGAAGAGCGCGGAAGAGACGGTCAGAGCGGTGGAGTCAGTACGGGGCCTGAACTATCCAAACTTCCGAGTGATGATCGTTGACAACGCTTCGGGAGACGATTCTGTGAGCCGGCTTCAGTCGTGTGTCGAGGATGGTGTAGAGCTTCTGGAGTCTCCGATCAACGCGGGTTACACCGGAGGGTGCAACCTGGGGATGAAGCGCGCCCTGGAGATGGACGCGAAGTACGTCTGGCTGCTGAACAATGACGCGGTTGTGGACCGGGATACACTCTCGTCGATTGTGACGCTGGCCGAGACGGACTCCTCGATCGGGCTGGTGACGCCGAGGATTGCGGCGCTGGATGAAGACCGGCTGACGTTTGCCGGAGGCGTGCTGTCGGTGAAGGACGGGCTCTATAACGAGACGAACGATCCGGCGGTGGCAGAGGAGTGGAGCAGGCGGTCTCCGGAGTGCGGTCTGGTCATCGGGACGGCGATGCTGGTGCGGGTGGACCTGATCCGTAAGATCGGGATGCTGGATACGGGCTTCTTTGCCTACTTCGAGGATATTGATTACTCGGCGCGCAGCACGACGGCGGGATTTCGCAATGTGGTCGATCCGAACTCGGCGGTGAGGCACTTCGAAAAGAACAGGAACACGAAGCCGTTCGAGATCAAGCCGCACTACTGGTACTACATGGCGAGAAACGAAAGCCGGTTCTGGAGGAAGCACCTGGGGCTGGTCAAAGGGATGCGGCAGGTGTGGTACAGCTTCAACGGATTTCTGCGGCATCGCAACCGTTTGTCGAGGAAGCCGGAGAGCGCGAATGCGATTCTTGCGGGGTTGTGGGACGGGTGGATGAATCGCGGAGGACCGTATCATCCGGCGGTCCGGATGCCAGCGCTTCCGACTGCTGTGGTGAATGTCTATAGCCGGCGGGGGGCGTTGCAGCCCTAGAGAGAAGAACCGCAGGTCCTTCGACTTCGCTCAGGATGACACTCTTTATGAGCTTTAGTAAGGCAGCCTTCCGATGCGGGAGAGGAGTACGGTCTCGGCGCGGAAGAGGAGCGGGTCTCGATTGGTGGCCATGCGCAGCAGGTTGGTGGGCTGCATGTGGGCGGGAGTGTTGATTCCTCCGTAGAAGGAGAAGCACATCTTATAGCCGAGTGACCGGGCGATGGTTTCGGTGGTCTGGTCGAAGGCACCGCGGATGCCGACGGGGTAGGCGAGGCTGTGGACATCGGTGCCGATGCCAGCCTCGATGTTCTTTCTGGATTCGCTGAGCTCCCAGCGCTGCGCCTCAGGGGGCATCTGGCCGAGGATGCCGTGCGACTGGGTGTGTGAGCCGATGGCCATGCCGGCGGAGCGCATCTCGCGTGCCTCGTCCCAGGTGATGAAGCGGCGGCCTGTGGAGGGGACGGCACAGCCTGCCTGTTTACGGAGCTCGCCGAGGAGACGCTCGCCGTCGTGGTTGTCAGGCCGCTTGTAGTGGCGGAGCACGTTACGGATGGCCTCTTCGCGGTTGCCCTCGAGGCTGATGGTAACGGGTACGGGATATTGAAATGCGATCTGTGACTTCGGTGAGTTGCGGACAAGGTAGGCGATCTCGTCCCACCAGGGAATGGTAGAGCTGCCGACGTACTGGGGGACGAGAAAGAAGGTTCCCGCGCAGCCGTTTGCCTTGAGGGTAGGGAAGGAGACGAGGTAGTCGTTGATGTAACCGTCGTCGAAGGTGATGGCGATGTAGGTTCGCTTGAGAGGAGTCTTTCCGGAGACGAGGTCTTCGAGCTCTTCGCCGGCCACGATGGGGAAGTGGCGCTTGAAGTATCGGAGCTGCATGTCGAAGGAGTCGGCGGAGGCGCTGAAGACGTCGCGGTCGAAGCGCGTGCTGGCAGCGTCGCCTACGCGGTGGTGATTGACGATCAGGATGCCGGGTTTGGACCGGACCATCTCAAGGAGGGCGAGGGCGCCGGATCGCTTGAGTAAGGTGGCGGCTAGTTCTCGTTTGGACATTCGAGGAAGGGCTCTCCTGTGCGTAACGGTTTAAAGCAATTAGATGTCCATTCCGTAGATAGCGTCTTTGTCGATTTTAGGAGAGCTTGCGGCGCAGGCCCAGCGAACGGAGCAGAGTGCCGGTGGCGACGCGGGCGCATCCCTTGAGGGTGGTAGAGGTTGGGCCCCAGTCGCGGCGGTCGAAGTCGAAGAACTCGAGCGGGCCGCTGTAGGTTTTGCGGACCTGGCCCCAGGTGAGGAGGCCGCGCTCGACGTAGCGGGGAATGGCGGGGATGTCGCGGCGTAGGACAATGTGGCGGTAGTTGAGGCGGGTGGGCTCTGCCGGCTCGATGGGCTGGCCGATGAGGTCGAGGTAGTGCAGCCAGCCGATGTCGACGCCGGCATAGACGGAGGCGTCGGCGGTGACGCTGTAGCGGGGGTTGGCTTCGATGAGGCGGACAACGCCGTCACGAGTGTCGCGCTTGACCTCGATCTCGCAGATGCCGACGTAACCGACACCACGCAGGAATTTGTCGCAGAGGGTAGAGATCTCGGGGTCGCGGACGGGTTCGACGATGGAGCCGGAGCCGAAGAGGATGGGGTGGGCGCGGAGCTCGTGGACGACGGTGTGGCCGAGACGTCGGCTGCCGGCTCCGTAAACGGAGAGGTAGCAGTACTTGGCGTCGTCGCCGCCGGTGATGATCTCCTGGGCTACGGCCTCGGGGCGGAGAGCTTCGGCGTGGGCGTAGTTGGTGAAGAGTTCTTCCGGTGTGTCGGCGGTGAAGAGCTTGAGGCCGCGGAGGGGATTGTCTTCGGGGAGGGCGTCCCACTCGCGCTGGTGGCGAGGCTTGACGAGGCAGGGGAAGCGCGCCTGGGAGGCGAAGCTCTCGAGGTCGGCACGAGACTGGATGTAGGCGGTGCGGGGGATGGGAAGCCCATGCTCGGCGGCGAGGGCGTACTGCTGCTCCTTGGTGGCGAGGGCGGCCTGCACGGCGATGGAGTCGAGCGAGAAGATGTAGTGCTCCTTGAGCGCCTCGACGTGTTTGCCGAGGGCGGAGACGAAGATGTCGGCGGCGGGGATGATGACCGGCTTTGCACCGAGCTTCTGCGCGAGGTCGATCATGAAGGCGATCCACTCGGCTGGGTGGGTGTCGGGGTTGGGGCAGAGGTAAGACTTGCCGTAGGAGGAGCGGAAGCCCTCATGGTCGGCGTGGCAGTCGATCCCGACGGTGCGGACACCGCGGCGAAGGAGATCGCGCATGAGATTGAGGCCGGTCTGGAAGACGCTGGCGACGACGACGGGGGGCCAATCGCCTTGGGCGCGAAGGGGTGTCACGCGTGAGGTTCTCCTTAGAGCAGGCCTGGCTGGTCTGTTGCCAAGTGCATCAACAGGATACCGGCGGACACGTGGAGGGACAAAGGCAATCGCGGGGAGCTATTGGATGCGTGAGCGGTCCTTGATGCTCTTGGCCAGCCGCTCGACCTCCTGGGCCTTCTTTACGACGGAGACGGAGAGGGTGTCCTTGTTGCTTTTGGCGACCTCGGCTTTGAGCTCCTGGGTGAGCTTGTAGAGTCTTTCGGTGTCGGCTACAAGGTCGGCACGCTTCTTTTCCTCGGGGGTGAGAGGCGCTTTTGCGGGTTCGGTCTTTGCGTCGGTGGTCTTGCCGGAGGATGGAGTCGAGCTGGGCTGCTGGGCAGTCGCTGCGATGCCGAGCAGTGAAGCTATGCAGAGAGCCATGATGGTGAAGGAGAACGAGCTGGCACGTGTCTTCATCGGAATTGGCTCTACCTTATCAGTTCAGTGCGAATGAATTGGATGCAGGCTCGCCCCTTGCTTCAATTTTATTCCTGAGAAGAGAAAAGGGATTGGGGATGTCTTCTGCAGAAGGTATTACAGATCCGTTCGGCTTTGTTGAGGGGCGTGATCAGTAAGCAGTAGTTGTTGTCTCTTCTTCCGCGGCAAGCGGCAGAGGGTTCGGCTGCCTGGGGGTTAGCAGGCTTATCAAAATCGTGATGGCGAAGTTGAGAAGGAGCGCGAGGAAGCCGGCGTTGATTCCGTGGAACGGGTCGCGGTGCGAGAGCATGAGCGCGGCGGCGGTAGCGAGTCCGGCCAGCAGGCCACAGGTTACGCCGACCGCGGTGACGCGGGACCAGAAGAGGCCGAAGACGACGCCGGGGAAGAACTGCGTGACTCCTGCATAGCCGAGGAGAAGGAGCGCGACCAATGTGGTGGAGCTGTGCAGGGCGAGGCCGAAGCTGGTGAGCGCGAGGATGAGAACCATGGTCTTTGCGAGTCGGGCTATGCCGTCTTCGGACATCTGCGGAGCGAAGAGCGGGCGGTAGACGTTTTTGGCGAAGAGAGTGGAGGCGGTCAGCAGGATGATGGCCGCCGGGACCATGGCGGTGAGGGCGCCTGCTCCGCCGATGACGCCGAGGAACCATGCGGGAAAGGTCTTGCGGGCGAGCATCAGCAGGGACACGTCGCCGTTGGTAAGGCCGGGAACGAGAAGGACAGCAGCGAAGCCAGCGATCAGGATGAAGGCAAGACTGAGGGTGTAGAGCGGTGTGACGATAGCGTTGCGGCGAAGGATACGGCCGCTTTTCGCAGTGAAAGCTGCGCCGAAGGTGTGAGGCCACATATAGAAGCCGCAGGCGCTGAGGAGGACGGTGGAGATGAACCAGGCGTGTCCCATGGTCTTGGTGGCGCCGGGCATGACGAGATGCGTGGGGTGGGTGGCGGCGAGCGTGTGGAAGAGAGGAGAGACTCCACCGAAGTAATGGATGGGGATGTAGATGCCGATGGTGAGTGCGGCGAGGATCATGAGAAGGTCCTTGAGGACGCTGACCCAGGCGACGGCGCGCATTCCGCCGAAGTAGACGAAGAGCGCGACGAGGGTGACGGCGATGAGCATGGAGACGCTGCGCGGGATCTGGTCGAAGCTGGCGACCTGCACGATGATGCCGAGGCCGGTGAGCTGAATCTGCAGGTAGGGGATGACGAAGAGGACGCCGAAGAAGGAGACGAGAAGAGCGAGGGCCCGGCTGCGGTATCGCTTTTCGAAGAAGTCGGATTGCGTCTGGAGGCCGTGACGGCGGCCGAGCTCCCAGATGTAGGGAAGGATGTAGAAGGAGATGACGTAGCCCAGCGTGATGTAGGCCATGATGTAGAGCGCGGGGCCGCCGCGGGAGTAGGCCCAGCCGCTGGCTCCCAGGAAGGCGAAGGTGGTGTAGATCTCGCCTGCCATGAGGAGCCACATGAAGAGCAGGCCGAAGCTGCGGCCTGCGATGGACCACTCCTCGAGGTTCATCTGGCGGCCCTTGCCGGCGCGGAAGCCGACGGCGCTGCCGACGAAGACGATGGAGAAGATGACGCTCATGGCGACGATGGCAGGCGTCATGGAGTCGTCGATCCTTTCTTCTTATGCCGCTCTTCGATGCGGTTGGCAAGCGCCATGCATCCGCTGCTGAGCACAATCCAGAGGATGAGCCAGAAGAGGTTGAAGGG
>DATHJA010000170.1:0-20483 GCA_035316475.1 Edaphobacter sp.
GGCCATCTTGTCGATCTCATCCAGCATGAAGACCGGGTTCTTTGTTCCCGCCTTCTTCATCGATTGGATAATCTGCCCGGGAAGGGCGCCGATATAGGTGCGGCGATGCCCACGAATCTCGGCCTCGTCGCGTACTCCGCCAAGCGACATGCGGACGAACTTGCGTCCCGTAGCCTTGGCAATCGACATGCCCAGCGAGGTCTTGCCGACGCCGGGAGGCCCGACAAAGCAGAGGATCGATCCCTTGGGGTTCTTCACCAGTTGACGCACGGCGAGGAACTCAAGGATGCGCTCCTTAATCTTCTCGAGTCCGTAGTGATCCTCGTTGAGGATGGTCTCGGCATGGTCGATCGAGCGAATCTCCTTGGAGCGCTTCTTCCACGGCACCGCGAGGAGCCAATCCAGGTAATTTCTTGAGACGGTCGATTCGGCCGACATGGGAGGCATCGCCTCAAGCTTCTTCAGCTCCTGGAGTGACTTCTCCTGAACATCTTTGGGCATTCCGGCAGCTTCGATCTTCTTCCGCAGCTCGTCGAACTCCGACTTCTCGCCGCGACCAAGCTCCTTCTGGATCGCCTTGATCTTCTCGTTGAGGTAGTACTCCTTCTGCGCCTTCTCCATCTGCCGCTTTACGCGCGATTGAATGGTGCGGTCCATGTTCAGCTTTTCAATGGCCATGTCGAGCACATCGCCGACGCGTGTCAGCCTCTGCTCCGGATCGAAGACCTCCAGAAGCTGCTGCTTTTCTTCGATCGGAAGCTGCAGGTTCGCGGCGATCATATCGGCAAGCTTTGCCGGCTCATCGGGCCGCACGCTCGCTGCCATCGTCTCGTAGTTCAAGGACTGCTGCAGCTTCACATACTGCTCAAAGAGGGAGTGGACGCGCTGCATCTGCTGCTCGACCTGCGGGGTCATCTCCAGCTGCGTGCGCCCGGTACGAACCGTCGCCACGAAGAAGCCGTCGGCGTCGTTGACCTCAATGGAACGCGCTCTTTCCACGCCCTCCACCAGAACCTTGATATTGCCGTCCGGCATCTTCACGCTCTGCACGATGTTGCCGATGGTTCCGGTGGCGAAGATGTCTTCGGCGCTGGGCTCATCGACCGAGGCATCGTGCTGGGTGGCGAGGAAGATCTTCCGGTCGCCGGAGAGAGCCTCTTCCAGAGCGCGTACGCTCGATTCGCGACCGACGACAAAGGGCGTCATCATGTGCGGGAAGATGACCATGTCGCGGATCGGCATCATCGGGAGTTTCAGGGTGCCGCCGCTTAACGTTTCTTTAGATGGATTGCTCATTGTTCTCCCCGATTAGACGCTTGAAAACATGCAAGGATGCATCCCCGCACCCCGGCTTTCAGGTGATTGTACTGCTTTGGACGAGATGGATTGATAGCGAAAAAGTAGCAGGGAAGTCAGATATTTTTCTTGACATCCAGAACAGAACGAAGAGCCTGACAAGCTCCCGGAAAGAAGATAAAGACAGCCCTCTGGGCGCATCGCCGGGGTGGTAAGGGTCATGCATCGCGCAGCGATCAGCCGGCTTTCTCAAGCAGCATGGGAACCGTCAGGTCGCGGTTCTTTACCATCGCCTCGGTGATGACGATCTCCTTGACCTTCTTGTTTCCGGGTATGTGATACATCAGGTCGAGCATCAGCTCTTCGATGATCATGCGCAGCCCTCGGGCGCCTACCTTGCGCAGCAGCGCGTCGCGTGCAATCGCTCTCGCGGCCTCGTCGGTAAAGGTAACCTTTACACCCTCGAAGTCGAAAAGCTTCGCGTACTGCTTGAGGATCGCGTTACGCGGCTTGGTAAGGATTTCGATCAGGGCGGCCTCGTCCAGTTCGTCCAGAATTCCCATCACCGGGAGACGACCGACAAACTCCGGAATCAGGCCATACTTCAGAAGATCCTGCGGCTCGGCCTGGCGCAACAGCTCGGAGTCACGCTGCGCCCGGATCGGCATCACATCTCCCTCGGTGGATTCAACATCGGTAACTGCGCGGAAGCCCAGTGCTTTCTTGCCGACACGCCGTCCGATTACCTTCTCCAGACCGACAAAGGCGCCGCCGCAGATAAACAGGATGTTCGTCGTATCGACGGCTGTAAACTCCTGGTGCGGATGCTTGCGTCCGCCCTGCGGAGGAACGTTGGCGACCGTGCCCTCGAGGATCTTCAGCAGGGCCTGCTGCACGCCCTCGCCGGAGACATCGCGGGTAATCGAGGGGTTCTCGTCTTTGCGGCCAATCTTGTCGATCTCGTCAATGTAGATAATTCCGCTCTGCGCTCGCGCAACGTCCCCATCGGCGGCCTGCAGAAGCTTCAGAATAATGTTCTCAACGTCCTCGCCCACATAGCCGGCCTCGGTCAACGTCGTCGCGTCGACAATGGCAAACGGCACGTCCAGCATCTTGGCCAGGGTATGGGCCAGAAGGGTCTTGCCCGAACCTGTCGGCCCAACCAGAAGAATGTTCGACTTCGCCAGTTCCACGTCGTTACCGCGGGTTTTGTTCATCTGGATCCGCTTGTAGTGGTTGTAGACGGCGACGGCAAGCTTCTTTTTGGTCGTCTCCTGTCCGATGACATACTCGTCCAGAAACGCCTTAACTTCCTGAGGCTTCGGCAGATGCGCCGGGGCGGTTCCAGGCTGCGCCTCGGTGCGGTCGTCCTCGAGGATCGAGTTGCAGACGGCCACGCACTCGTCGCAGATATACGCCCGGGGGTAATCCGATGGGGACGAGATCAGCTTGGCTACAGCATCCTGCGACTTATGGCAAAACGAGCAGCGAAGCGATTCCTCTGAACCACGGGACGTTTTCATAGGTGGGACGGCTCCTGGACAGGCAGTTGAAACAACCTGCTGTTAACAATTTTACACCTGTTTCGTTCGGTAAGCGGACTTAGGAAGGTACATGCCTATGACCATTGATACGACAAGGCCTGGGTCTCCGCCCAGGCCTTGGAATCTTCTGGCTCGCTAGCTGCGAGGCCGGTCGATAATGTCGTCAATAATGCCGTACTCCTTAGCCTGCGGAGCCGTCATGATAAAGTCCCGCTCCACGTCCCGTTCGATCCTCTCCAGGGTCTGGCCCGTGCTGGCGCTCATCAATTTGTTGGTGATCTCACGGATACGCAGAATCTCGCGCGCGTGAATGTCGATGTCGGTCGCCTGTCCGCTCAGGCCGCCCATCGACGGCTGGTGGATCAGGATACGCGAGTTGGGAAGGGCAAAACGCTTGCCTTTCTTACCCGCCATCAGCAGGAACGCACCCATCGATGCCGCCTGACCGATGCAGAAAGTTACAACATCGTTCTTGATGTACTGCATGGTGTCATAGATCGCCAGGCCTGCGGTGATCGACCCGCCTGGCGAGTTGATGTAGAGCTGAATGTCCTTCTCCGGGTCCTCTCCGCTTAGAAACAGCATCTGCGCGATGATGACGTTGGCGATATTGTCATCGATCGGAGTTCCCAGGAAGATGATGTTGTCACGCAGCAGACGACTGTAGATGTCGTAGGCGCGTTCGCCCCGGCTCGTCTGCTCGATCACCATCGGTACCAATCCCATAATGCTCTCTTTCCTTTTAGTCCTTCAGCCCGGGTTGTGATTGGAGGGGATAACTGCTACGAGGCCAGCTTCTCGTAGAGCACGCTTGCAGTCTTTTCACGGCGCATCTGTTCGCGAATCCGGTCGAGGCCGCCATCCTTCGACAGCCGCTCGCGAAGCGCTTCCAGGGGCTCGCGCGACTGGAGCGAGAGCATCAGCAGCTCGCGGTCCATGTCCTCGTCGCTCACGGCCACCTGCTCGGTTTCGCCGATCTTGTCGAGGATCATCGAGGCCTTGACCTCGTTGAGAGCCTGATCCCGTTGTGCCTCCCGCAGGCGTCCGAAGTCGAGCCTGCGCATCTCCTCAGAGGACATCCCCTGCTGGGCCAGAGCGCGCAGGCCGCGATCCAGCCGCGCATCTACCTGCTGCTGCACGAACGATTCGGGAACAGGGAACGGGAACTTCTGCACCAGCTCATCCAGCATCCGGTCGCGGGCCTGGCTCTCGAGCGCGTTCTTCTTGCGGTCTGCCGCATGCTCGCGCAGCTGCTTCTCGAAGTCCTCCCAGCCCTCGTAGTTTCCGAGCTGCTTGGCAAACTCCGCGTCCCGCTCAGGATAGGTCTTGCGCTTGATCGCCTTTACGCTGACGTCGTAACCGACCGTCTGACCGGCCAGCTTCGGTTCTCCGAACTCAGCCGGATACGAGACTTCGAAGCTCATCTCCTGGCCGGGCTTCGTCCCGCGCAGCGCCTCGGTGAACGCCGGCAGCGTATTCTTTCCGCCGATCTCGACCAGAACGTCTTCACCGGTAATGGGTTCTTTGTTCGAGGTGTTCTCGACGCCCTCTTCCGTCACGGTCTGGGCAAGATCTTTCACCTCACCCTTGAACTGAATCTCGGCCCAGTCGCCATCGGCCAGCGGACGGTCCTCTTCAACCGTCTCGACCGTGGCATGGCTGTCGAGCACGCGGCTCAGCTCCGCCTGATACTCGTCCTCGGTCAGGGCGACCTCGGGCCGCGCGATCTTCACGCTGTCGTAACCATCCAGCTTGATCTCGGGAGCCACCTCGAAGGCGGCCTTGAACTTCAGCGGCTCGCCGTCGTGCAGCTGCAGGTCCAGAAGCTGAGGCTCCGAGATCGGGCGCAGCTTCTGCTCGTCGATCGCCTTGCGGAAGCGCTCCGAGACCAGGCTCTCTAGAACCTCCTGGCGAAGCTCCTTGGCAAACTTCGAGCGCACCAGGGACTCCGGGACCTTGCCCGAGCGAAAGCCCGGAATGCGGGCCAGCTTCTGATAGCGCTTGATCACGCCCTTGTAGGTCTTCGAGACCTCGTCGGCGGCTACTTCCACTTCAATCTCTCGGGTCAGCTCCGGATTCAGCGTGGGGCCATGCTGATGCTGGTGATCGTGATCATGCTCGTGATCATGAGCGTGCGCATGCGCCGTCTCTGGCTGTTGTTCGGCAGCATTGTTCGTCTCTGTTGTCTCTGTCGGGGTGGTCAAGTCCATGCCTTCCAATGGGGTCGCGTAAAATTGCGCCGCAGTCGCTCATCCTGTCTCAGGAGGAAGCGGCACGCGCCTCTGTACTACTGTACGAGGCATCGTCATGGGGGGTCAAACCAGCGGGCTCCTCCATGCCGACGGCCTGGGCTGCCCCTCCTCAGGGGTGAATCACGCCGCTCGAAGAGGGGGCATAGATCTCCAGGCGGACCTTCCACTGGGCCGACTGGCCCGGAGAAAGTACGACCATGCCCGTGTCCTCCTCCTTGGACCACTCCTTTCCGAAAGGATCGTCATGGTTGAACCGCGGCTCGATCGTGACGAAGTTCCCATCGGCGGGAGCCGTCACATGTATAGCCTTGATCGACGGGCTGAGCATCGTCATCCTCAGACCAAAGTGATTGACCGGGTCCCACAGCTCCATCACAGGACCGGAATCGAGCGCTGCCTGGCGCAAATGCACGAAAGTGTCATCCAGGCTCCGATCTTTCAATGCCGCTCCTGCGCGTGGACTGAAATCGTAAGGAGTCCCCTCCACAGAGACAAGCCGTCCGGTCGGGATCCGCCCCCGCTCACGAACCTCTTCCTTCATCACGCTGGGCAGCCGCAGCGTCATCTCTCCCCGGTCTCCGTTCAGGATTGCGAATCGCGGCCGCCATCCCAGTCCCACAGGCTGCGGGACGGAGCCCGTATTGGTGGCGACAATCCTCATCTCGATCGCCCGGCTGCTCAACTGCACCGTCGATTTGACACTCATCTGGGAGGGCCAGTTCCCATCAAAATCGCCGGCCTCGTAGGTAGCCTCCCCCTCTCCTCCATCGGGCATCACGTTCATCTTCGCCAAGGTCCCCTGCCGCGCAAGCAGCAGTCCTCCGGTGGCTACGGCAACCTCATTGCGACGATTAGCCGGAATATCCAGCGTGGTTCCGCGCCACGCCGTCGTCAAACCATCCGTAGAGGGAGTTCCGAAGATATCTCCGGCCCAGGGAGCTTCGATCGCGCCTCCCATCGCCAGGCTCTCGGCTCCGTTCACATCCGCTCCGGTACCGTTCATCCGATGGGTGGCATCTTCCAGAGTGGGAGAGTCCAGCAGATTCACCACGCCCTTGCCGGGGATCGTCGCCGTAATCTGCAGCACGTTCATGCCTCGTCCCGGCAGAAGAGTCGCGGATAAAAACTCCGGCTGTGTGCCTCCTTCAAGCGCAGACCTCTCCAGAAGCACCGGGTCCTGCCCTCCGGGCTGTGGGGGTAGAGGAGCACTGGGAGCATCGGCGTGCCTGAGCCCTGCCTTCAACTGATGAAAGTGTCCCTGCGTGTGCTCGCGCCATCCCAGCGCCAGAGCCAGAAGCATAAGGGCCACCACGGCAATCGTCACTACTCCCGAACGCAACACCGCCTGCTGCCACAGTGTCCGTCCCCAGTCACCCAGCCGTTGTGCTACCAGCTGCAGATACATCCGACTCAATCTTGGATCTTCCAAAACACCACCTGAAAAAATCTGAACTGCTCACATTGATTCTATGGAATCCGTTCGTCACAGACATTTAGCCGCGAAGAAGACCAATATCATAGATGCAGTGAGACGCACCACCGCAAGACCTCTTTCGCCGGATCTGCTCAGCATTCAGCAAGCCATCACCTCCTGTGAGAGCTGCGAACGCCTTCGCAATTACTGCAAGGGCATCGGCGAAACCCGCCGCCGGGCCTACCAGGATCAAGTCTACTGGGCCCGGCCTGTCCCCGGCTTCGGCGACCCTCGAGCCCGCGTCCTCATTCTCGGGCTTGCTCCCGGAGCCCATGGGGCCAATCGCACCGGCCGCCCCTTCACGGGAGACGGCTCCGGCAACTTCATGTACCCCATCCTTCACGAGACCGGATTTGCCAGCCAGCCCCAGGCAATCTCACGGGACGACGGCCTGCGGTTGCGCCATGCCTGGATCGCCTCCGTCGTTCGCTGCGCTCCGCCCGGCGACAAGCCCACACCGCAGGAGATCCGTAACTGCGCCTCGCATCTGGCCGCCGAGATCGGTCAACTCAAACATCTGCGAGTCGTCGTCTGCCTGGGAAAGATCGCCTTCGACGGGTACATGGCTCATCTCCTTGCGCAGGGAATCATCGAACGGAAGTCCGCCTTCCGCTTCGCTCATGGAGCGCACGAAATTCTTCCGGACGGCAGGCATCTTCTCTCGAGCTATCACCCCTCTCTGCGCAATACGAACACCGGGCGGCTGGATAGCGCCATGTTTACCCGCATCTTCCTCCGGGCGCGTGATCTGGCCGGCCTGAAAGACTGAATCCTTCTCTTCATCTTTTCCCAACAGATGGCTGGGAATAGGCCTGTTCCTCCCAATGGCCAACCAAAGCGACAACCCTCGAATCCTAAGGGGGAGTGTGATGGAAGAGAAGAAGGATTGGGCCGAGGTGATCATGAGCTTAAAAAATTATTGGCTTGCTTTTGGAATTGGAGTTTCCGCTGGAGCAGCGGTCGCTCTTCTTTACGCCCCGCAAAGCGGTGTGCGCACACGCAGGAAGCTTCGCAAAAGCGTGGGAGAGGCAGGAGACTACCTGCAGGACGCAGGCGACTATCTCAAGTCGCAGGCCGAGCATTTAAGTGAAGAGGCGCAGGACGCTATCAAACGCGCCCGCAATCAGGCCGTTCACATTGTCGATAGAGCAGGGAACCAGGCCAGCGATGTCGTCGACTCTGTCTCCGAAGCCGTGCACGGCGCCGTCAAGTCAGCAAAAACTCTTGTCTGAAACACACCGGCAAGCTACTCCGGGGGACCTACCGTCACCACGAAGTAGCTTGCCGGCGTATCCCCGACGTTTTGAATGTAGTGCTTGTCCCCAGCCACGCAAAGCCCCATCTCCCCCGCCGAAAGCCGATGTGCCGTACCGTTGACGGTCAGCTCGACCGTTCCCTCGCGAACAAGCCATATCTCGCTATGCAGATGGCTCTCGATCGGCTCGTGAGGCGCTCCGACCTCCTGGGTCGTCTCATGAATCTCCAGACGGATATTCCCGGCTTTCAGCATGCCTTGGGCAAAACGCTGAGAGATGCGCTTGGGAACAGCGCCGCGCGAGGGAGGACCTGCCTTGAAGACACCCGACTCCAGCGGGGGAAGACTGGCTGCCTCTGCATGTTCGGGCAAAGCAGCCACTCCCGCAAGAAGCACAGGAAGAAAACCAGCAAACTCACGACGGTCCATATATCTCTCCATTTCAGAAGTAAGACGGCGATTAAAACAATACGCCCCGGCTGTTGATGGCCGGGGCGTATCTCTTTTTTTGCAGGGCTCAGACGGTCGACAGGGCAAGTCCTCCAACCTTCTCTTCGCCGTCGCTCGAGATCGGACGATAGAAGAGCTTGTTGTTCTCCATGTAGACCTCCAGGAACGCCGGGCGCTGCGCGATACCGCCGGCAATCAGGGCCTCCGACAGCGGGTCTTCGATGAACTTCTGCAGCGCTCTGCGCAGAGGCCGGGCACCATAGGTGCGATCCGAGGCAGTCTTCTCGATGATCCAGCGCTTGGCATCGTCGGCCACCGAAATCGTGATCGACTTGTGCACCAGGTTCACGTTCAGCTGCTGAACCAGAAGCTCGAGGATCTGCATCAGGTCCTGATCGTTCAGCGAGGTAAAGATGATGATCTCGTCCAGACGGTTCAGGAACTCCGGATTGAAGGTGCGCTTCACCTCACCCCTCACCAGCTCCTCCATCTTGTCGAGCACCATGTCTTCCTTCTCGCTCTGGAAGCCCAGCCCCTGCCGCTTCTGCAGATGCTTGGCTCCGATGTTCGAGGTCATGATGATGATCGTGTTCTTGTAGTCGACCGTATTGCCCAGACCGTCGGTCAGCTGTCCGTCCTCAAAGACCTGCAGCAGTAGGTTGAAGACATCCGGATGAGCCTTCTCGATCTCGTCCAGCAACACCACGCAATATGGATTCCGCTTGACGCGCTCGGTAAGCTGTCCGCCCTCTTCGTAGCCCACATATCCCGGAGGCGAACCGATCAGTTTGCTCACGGAGTGCTTCTCCATGAACTCCGACATATCGAACCGGATCAGCGACTTCTCGCTTCCAAACAGGAAGTGCGCCAGCGTGCGCGCCATCTCGGTCTTTCCGACGCCCGTAGGCCCAAGGAACAGGAAGCTTCCGATGGGGCGAGCAGGATTTTTCAGGCCAGCTCTAGACCGGCGGATTGCACGAGCCAGCGCCGAGATAGCCTTCTCCTGCGAGATGACCCTCTTGTGCAGCTCTTCTTCGACGCGCAGCAGCCGCTGCGTCTCCTCTTCCTTCAGCGAGGTGATCGGGACCCCGGTCCAGCGGCTCACCACATCTTCGATGTCTTCGCGCGTCACGATGCCCGCCGAAGAGTCGTCGAGGTGGTACTTGTCCCGCAGCGTCCGCAGGTTCTCGCGTTCCTTCCGCTCCTCGTCCGAGTAGAACCGCGCCTTCTCGAACTCGTGGTTCGCAATCGCATTCTCCATGCGGTGCACGATGAATTTGATCCGCTTCTGGACCTCGGTCAGCTCTTCAGGCAGGGAAGTCTGCCGCAGCTTCACCCGCGCACCCGCCTCGTCGATCAGATCGATGGCCTTATCCGGAAGGAACCGGTCAGGGATGTACCGGCTCGAGTGCGACACCGAGAACGTGATCGCATCGTCTGTGTAGCTGACAGCATGAAACTTCTCATACTTGTCCTTGATCCCCATGATGATCTTGATGGCGTCCTCTTCGTTCGGAGGCGGAACCTTCACGGCCTGGAAACGGCGTTCGAGCGAGCGGTCCTTCTCGATCGACTTGCGATACTCCGCCGGAGTCGTCGCGCCGATGCACTGAATCTCGCCGCGGCTCAGCGCAGGCTTCAGGATGTTCGCCGCATCCAGCGAACCCTCCGCCGACCCTGCTCCCACCAGCGTGTGCAGCTCGTCGATGAACACGATGGAGTTCTGATTCTCCATCAGCTCTTTCATGATGGTCTTCAGCCGCTCTTCAAACTGGCCGCGATACTTCGTTCCCGCGACGATCAGCGAAAGATCGAGCGCCAGCACGCGCTTGTCCGCCAGGAAGCTCGGAACCTCGCCGTCGGCGATCTTCTGCGCCAGCCCTTCGACGATGGCCGTCTTACCGACGCCCGGTTCGCCGATCAGCACCGGATTGTTCTTCGTCCGGCGGCACAGGATCTGGATCACACGATCGACCTCGGAGTCGCGACCGACCAGAGGATCAAGCTGCTGGTCGAGTGCCGACTGTGTGAGGTCGCGCGAAAACTCCGCCAGCATGCTCTGCTCGCCGCGCTGCGATTTGCTCGATTGCGACGATGGTGTCTTCTCCTGCGTCGTCCGCTGCAACTCCTCGCGAATAGCCGGGAGCCGCAGACCGCGCTCGGTCAGAATCTCCGCCGCAAAGCACTTCTCCTCGCGCAGCAGTCCCAGCAACAAGTGCTCTGTGCCGATGTGCTTGTGCGAGAGCCGCTCAGCCTCTTCGGCCGCATAGGCCAGCACCCGCTTGCACTCGTTCGAGAGCGGAAGGTCCACCGACGTCGAGACCTTCTCCCGGATCGTCGTATGTCCTTCAATCTGCTTACGAATCGACTCAACCGACGCATGTGACCGCAAAAAGCGGTTCGTCAACGCCTTATCTTCCCTCAGCAGACCCAGCAACAGGTGTTCCGTTTCAATATAGGGTGACCCGAACTGACTTGCCTCGTAACGGGCAAAGAAGATAACCCGCCGCGCCTTTTCTGTGTAGCGTTCGAACATGTTCTCCCTTTCGAACCCGGCCACCACCTCCGGCCCTGGGAGCCTTCGATGGCGCCATTACCTCTACCATTCCCCCGGGTCAACCTGCCCACCTGGAGAACACATTGGGTGCTACCGCTTTATGCGGCGCATCCATCCACTGGTACTAGTGTAGTCGCCGCGTCAACTTACGCTCTATCTCGCAAAAGTTACTGCTTACACTACATCAATACCTATTCGACGCAACATGTGAAAAATCGGTTCGATACTCTTAATCTCCAGGGTAACTGTGAGTTCCACGGTAGCCGTCAATGGGTTCGAAACTCCCTTAGGGGTGCGCTGGCTCTTCCAGACGCCCATCTTTCAACCGTAACATTCGGTCACATCTGCCTGCAAAATCAAGATTATGCGTCACTAGAACACTGGTCAGACCATGGGCCCGATGCAGCCCCTGAATCAACTCGAATACCGCCAGGCCGGTCCGGGTGTCCAGATCGCCAGTAGGCTCGTCCGCCAGCAGGATCTTCGGTTCCGTCACCAGCGCCCGTGCCAGCGACACCCTCTGCTGCTCACCGCCGCTCAGTTCGCCTGACCGGTGATGTCCCCGATGCCCCAGCCCCACCTCACCCAGCCAGAACTCCGCCTGCTTCAGCGCCACGGCTCGGCCCGTTCCACGCGCAAGCAGCGGCATGGCCACATTCTCGACCGCTGTGAACTCCGGCAGAAGGTAGTGGAACTGCCAGACGTACCCCACATCCCGATTGCGGAACTCAGAGGCCTGCCGGGGACTGAAGGTGCTCAGCCGGGCATCGCCGCAATAGACCTCGCCTGCCGTCGGCTTATCCAGCGCCGCCAGCAGATGCAGCAGCGTGCTCTTGCCCGCGCCACTCTCGCCTACAATCGCCAGCATCTCGCCTGAGCGTACGGTCAGGTCCAGTTCACGAAACAGCTCTACCTCACCCCGTGCCGCTCCCGATACCGCTGGATACACCTTCGTCAGCCCCTCAGCCCGCAGAACCACCTTCGGCCCCAATGCTTCAGGAAACGGCTGCAGAGCTTCGCTCGATCCCACTCCACTCATCGCTTCGCCTCATAGCCTGTTCGTATACCAAGCGAAATCGCCATCCGGTTCCACGCATTGATCGTTGCAATCAACAGCGTAAGGTTCACCGTCTCTACCTCGCTGAACACTGCTCGCACCTCCTCGTACACCGCATCGGGAGCGTGCCCGTCCTGAATATTCGTCACAACCTCGATCCACGACAGCGCCGCACGCTCTCGCTTTGTGTACTCCTGCGAACTACGCCAATCCGCCACCGCCCCGATCCGTTCTTCGCTCTCTCCCATCTTCCGCAGCTCTGCCGTATGGGTTCTCACACAGGCATCACATCCATTCAGTAGGGAGGCGCGCAACTTCACTAACTCCCGCAATGGATATTCCAGTCCGCTCTCGGTATTGACCCAATGCTCGAGCTCCCGTAGCTTCGCAATGCCTTCCGGCGAGATCTGCCCGTACTTCAACCGAAACTCATTCATATCGCAATGCCTCCGCAGGCAGCACCTTCGCCGCGCTTCCACTCGGATAAAGCGTCGCAATCAGACTCACCCCAAGCGACACGGCAGCCACAATCACTCCATCCCACACCCGCGGCGCGAACGGCAGGTAATCCAGCGAGTACACCGCCGCATCCAGATGAATAAACTGATAATGTCCACCCAGCCAGCTCAGACCATACCCGAGAATCAGCCCAAGCACCGTGCCAATCACCGAGATCAGCAGCCCCTGCAGCAGAAAAATCCTCCGCACCTGCATCTCCGTCACGCCAAAGCTCATCAGCACGGCAATATCCCGCGTCTTCTCCATCACCATCATGGTCAGGGCAATCAGGATATTCAGCGCGGCCACGCATACAATCAGCGCAATCACGATGAAGGTCACAATCTGTTCCAGTCTCAGCGCGCGGAACAGCTCGCGGTTCTGCTCCATCCAGCTCGTCGTCTGAAAGCCTTTGCCCGCCTCCTGCTCGATCACGCGGCCGATCGCATCCGCTTTGTAGAGATCGTCCACCTTGAAGCTGATCACCGAGATCACATCCGGCTCACTGAACAACCTCTGCGCATCCTTCAGCCGCATGAACGCATAGGTCGAGTCGTATTGATAGAACCCCGACTTGAAGATCCCCACGACCACGCAGCGCCTCATTTGAGGGATAAGTCCCAACGGCGTTAGCTCACCCTGAGGACTCGTCACGACGACCGTATCTCCCACCTTCACCCCAATGTTTTCGGCCATATCTTTACCGATCACAATCGGCGGCATTGCCTGTGGAGACATCGAGACGGATGCGTTTATAGGCTCCAGCGCATCAGCCGATCCCAGATAGACCTTCTGCAGCAGATCGCCCACTGTCTTTTCATCCGCAGGAATCACACCCTTGATCAGCCCACCGCCGCTGCGCACGCCATGCGAGATCAGCACCTGCCCATAGAGCCCAGGAGCCGCCGCAGCCACATGCGGCACCTTCCGCAGTCTTTCCAGCAGTGGCCTCCAGTCCTTGATTCCATCCGCAGCCACCCGCATCAGGTCCACATGTGCGGTCGAGCCCAGCAGCCTCTCCTGCAGATCGCGCCGCATTCCATTCGTGATCGCCAGCGCAATGATCAGCGAAGCCACTCCAGCCGCCACCCCGATCACCGAAATCGCCGTGATCACCCCGACTACAGCCTGTCGGCGCTTCGCCCGCAGATACCGTGCCGCAATAAACAGTTCAAATCTCATTACAAAGTATCTCGACGTTTAGGAAGATAGATGTCGTAGACATTCTCTCCGCCTTCTTTCACCATCAGCAGAGACAACAGTGTCCCAGGCAATCCAAAGAGAAAGGAAAGTACGCGCCACAAGCGGCTTGGATGTCCCTGGGCTTTCATTCCTGCATAACAGATGTTGGCCAGAACCCATAAAGCGCTTACGCCAGTGCTTATTTGAATGACTTGAGAATCCATCGCAACCTCCTTCTTTGTCTTGTGCACATTGCATTATTTATGCAGCTCAATCCCGCTAATGCACCATCACCTTCGGCAGGTTCCAGTGCTGCCACACCGCAACCATTCGCAGCACGAAACACACCATGGCTCCTAAGGTCATTACGATCCACCGCGGAACCTTCACTTGTAACCCGATCACCACCACCAGCGCGCCTGCCAGCGCCGCAGCGGCATATACATCGCTCTGCAGTACTCCTGGCACACGGTTCAACAGAATGTCGCGGATCGTCCCTCCACCCACACCGGTCACGGCTCCCATCAGAACCGAGAGCAGGGGATTGATCCCGAACTCCATTGCCTTGCCTGCGCCAGCAATCGCGCACAGCGCCAGACCTACTGCATCGAGTGTGATCACCAGTCCCGGAGGGATGTGCTGAAACATCTGGTAGAAGAAGAACACCGCACCGCCGCCCGCAAACGCAGTCGTCGGATATCTCCAGTCACGCACGCTGTTCGGCGGAATGGCTCCGATCAGCACGTCGCGGATCATGCCTCCTCCCAGCGCCGTCGCAAACGAGATCACCAGCACGCCAAGGATGTCGAGGTTTGACCGGATCGCAGCCAGTGCTCCTTCCACTGCGAAGACGCATACGCCCATCAGGTCCACGACCAGCAGCAGGAAGTCGGGATGATACAGATTAAACCGCCCGACGCCGCGCTCGGTTCTTTCCGCGACGCCCTCGGTCACCGCACTACCGCCTTTACTGCGGCCATGTTGTCATAACGGTCATACACCCGCACAGCGATCACATGCTCTTTCGCATCGGTAAGGGGAGCTGTCACCTTCGGGATCTCCGCCGTAAAGTCATATCGCTCGGTCTGCGAATCCGAGACATGTCCCACTGGCTCCAGATACTGCCAGGGCCCGGCATCGACCGAGTACTCCGCATGCGCGATCGGCGAGATCGCATCACGCGCCTCAAGCGTCGCATGAATCCTCGACGCCGCACCCGCTCCCGCCGGGACAAGAGTGGCCGAGAGCGTTCCCGGGACCGGAGGTGTCGTATCCACCACGAACACCGGACTCACCCGCTCACCCGTCAGCGCCTCCGAATCTGTATGCACTGGAGCGTCGCTTGCCACCACCTTCAGCTCATAGCTCCCATCCGGCAGCAGGGAAGAGTCGAAGCTGTAGAACCGGTCGTTGACCTTATCCTTCAGCAGCCGCCAATTCTGTTCGCCCACGCCGCGATACCACACCGCAAACATCAGATCGTCGCCGTTGTCGTCATGCGACTGCCATCGCGCCGTCACCGCGTTCTTATCCTTCTGCGCCGTCAGCGGAGCCGTATTCGTGTCGGGTTGAAAGCTCATCGTAGGTGTTGCTCCCGCCTGCTGCGGAAAGGCCACCTGAACTGTAGTGTTCGGCGGAACTCCTCCGCCTGTTGCGACCCGCGCTCCCGGCTGCACGACGATCTCATCCACCATCGGAGCCACATTCCGCGTCAGATAGTTCAGCCCCACCGCATCGATCCCCGCAGCTGTACCCGGATGCAGCACCACCTTCCACTGCGCGAACCTTCCCGGCGGTGCCGACACGGCTCCATCGGTCCCCACCCGTGTCCAGTCGCTCCAGCCCATCAGTGGACTCTCAACATTCCCGCTGCGCAGCCACAACTCATAGCCCTCCGGCGAGCCATCCGCGCGAGTCTCCACCCGTCCCCACTGCGAGTAGCCCTGCGCGTCGAAGACCTCGCTCGTATAGACCGGATCCTTCGCCGCCGCATCTCCCAGGCGAAACAGTTTTCCACTGTTGCTCGTCGCTACCAGCAGCCCATCCTTCAGTGGAGCAAAGGCCATCCCCTGCGCAGCCTCCAGATGAGCCACATCCGTGAACCTTCCCGGCATGGCCACATCCACCCGATACACCCGCCCCCGATTGCCCGTTGCCGCCATCAGAGCCCCATTCCTGAAGTCCAGCGCGTACACCACGTCGTCCTTCAGCGCGACCAGCCGCGAGGGAGTCCCATCCTTCGCGATCCTGTAGATCTCGCTCCCGTCCGGCACCAGCGCGTTCGCTCCCGCTGCCGTCGAAGACCCCGGCTGCGCAAACGTAATCGTCACCCCGACATTCCCCGTCACCGGCAGGGGAGGTAGCGGCATCGACCCCCGTGCTCCCACACCCGCCGCATAGATGTTTCCAGCCTCATCCATCGCCAGAGACGTAATCTCTCTTCGCGGAGCCGCATACATGGCGAACGGCTTCGCTCCCGCCAACTTCGTGTCGATCCTGTAGATCACACCCGCGCCGTCCGACCCCGCCCACAGCATCCCGTCAGGAGCCATCTTCAGGCAGCGAATATGCTGGTCCGCCGTCCTGAACAGCACCTCCGCCTTGCCTCCACCCGCGGGTACGCGATACACCACCGCCGGAGCTCCCGCCGCGACATACACGTCGCCACTCCGCCCCGTCGCGACATCCCACAGATACTTCGGCTTCTCCTCCGTCGTCGACGGGTCGAAGACCACCGTCCCCGCGCCTCCACCAGACGGCACCCGATACACCTTCCCATCCGGCGAGGTAGCCGCCAGCACCGAGCCATCCGGAGCCACGGCCAGAGCCTGGACAGCCATATCCTTCGTCTCCAGAACCTTCGTAGCCTTCCCATCGGGAGCCACACGCATCACCACGCCTGCGCCCGCAGTCGTCCCTCCCAGCCCGAGATACCCATTGCCCGCCCGGTCGCTTGCCAGAGACCACACATAGCTCTTGCCGCTGTCATACAGCATCGACTTCGCCGGTCCCGCCTCCAGCCGACCATCGTTCCGGATCGCCACCCCATCCACGGTGCCACGCTCCATCGAGTCGTAGCGGTCTACTGTCCACAGCTTCGTGCCCTGTGCCCTCATCGCCCCTGCCAGAAGCACTGGCGCAACACATCCCAGAACCAAATACCGTTGCATCATCGTGACCTCGAGTCTAAAGCACCACCGGCCCTGCAAAGAAAACGCGAGAGCCAAAAGCTCTCGCGTTCCGTTCTTTCCATCCGTGCTATTTCCAGGATTCCCGGTCAGCTTTCAGTTCGTCAGCACCGCACGATACCGCACCTGGTTCTTCTTTACCTTCGTCACGGCATCGTCCGCCTTCGCCATCGGAAACGATTCGGTGACAGCCTTCACCCCATGGCGCGCCGCCACATCCAGCATCTCGTACAGATCTCGCGGACTCCCCGTCGACGATCCGGAGACCGCCCTCTGCCCTCCAATCATTGGAGGAACCTGAAGCTGCATCGCCGAGGGAGGAGCGCCCACCAGGCACAGCATCCCATTCGGTCGCAGAGCATTCACATATGCCGACCAGTCCTGATCCGCATTCACCGTCGAAAGCAGCAGGTCGAACGACCCCGCCACCTTCTTCAGAGCGCCCGTGTCGCGCGTATGCACAAAGCTATGCGCGCCCAGCTCCCGGGCCTCGTTCTCCTTCTCCTTCGAGGTCGAGAACGCCGTCACCTCGGCTCCGAAGACCCGGGCGAACTGAATTCCCAGGTGGCCCAGCCCCCCAATCCCGATCACCCCTACCCGTGACGATGGACGCACGCCATGATTCCGCAGCGGCGTATAGACCGTAATCCCCGCGCACAGCAACGGGGCCGCATTCTCACTCTCGAGAGCAGTCGGCAGCGGAATTGCAAATCGCGAGTTCACCCGCACCCGGTCGGCAAATCCTCCATTGCGTCCCACGCAGGTCGGCTGCGACAGCGCGCACAGGTGCTCGTCTCCCCGGACGCACCACTCGCAGATCCCGCAACTATCCGCCTGCCAACCCACTCCCACGCGCTGCCCCATCGTGTGATTGCGAACGTGCTCGCCCACCGCAACGATTGTGCCTACGATTTCATGGCCGGGAATGAAGGGATACTTGCTGATCCCCCAATCGTTGTCGATTAGATGAACATCGCTATGACAAACACCGCAGTGTGAGACTTTGATCTCGACCTCATACGGTTTGAGGTTGCCCGGATCGAACTTATACGGCAACAGGTGCGCACCGGCCGCGTGCACAGCCAAGCCATGAATCTCACTCATCTGAAATCGATGTCCTTTTTCACACGCCGCTTTCTCCGGGCGCCTGAGACTTTGATGCTACATCATCGCCTTGAGGGAAAGTCGCTTCAACCCTCTCCACCGCTAAAGGCTAAAGCATTCTATATCAATAGTTAGAAGTCTCCCCAGCTAGCGAATCGTAAGATTCAGGAGCTGCGATCCGCTCACTGCATAACCAGCCTCTGCCGAAGCAGCCTCGATCACGCTCTCGCCGCTCAGATTCATCCTCTGCGAATCCTTCAGCGGCCCCAGCACGTTCGCCATCGACAGCGGAACCCCCGGAAGCGTCTCTCCCTCCAGCACCGCCTGCGCCTCCCGGCTCAGCAGCGTCACATAGACACGATCGTTGGCATGCAGACGGTTCATCTGCTCCACCGCATCCGCCAACCCCTCGGCGTGGCGCGAAGATCCGCTCGGCCCCAGCAGCCGGTCCACCGTCGCTCCATCGCTCACCAGCACCCGCATATTTCCCGGAGACAGATTCGCCGGAAGCTTCACCTTCAGGTGCTTCACCCGCGAATCCGCCTGGTAAGGCCGCAGCGTTACCTCCACGTCCAGCGTGTCGCCGGCCCTCGCCTCCAGCACTCCCAGCCGTGCCGACTCCAGGCTCGCCGTCAGCCGCTCCGGAATCCCCACCACCTTCAGCTTCAGGTCCGTCACTACCGGCTGATCCTGCGGGTTGGCATACACGCGGCTGAAGCGGTCATTGAGGAACAACGCCGCGTTGATCGCCGCCGGGTTCAGCTCATTCTGCGCTATGATCCCCGACATCTTCACCGATGGAAGCCCCTGCACGCCAATCTCACCGCTCAGCTTGTAGCTCGTCTCTGCTGCTGCCGCGTTCGTCCCCTGCAGGCTCTGGTACACCGACACCAGCATCGCCGATGGAGTCAGCTGCTGGTTATCCAGCACCTCGAAGTGGAAGGTCCTGTCCTTCGCCGTCGTCGTCGACCCGGACGCAGCTCCCGGCACAGCAGGCTGCACTACCTCTACCGTCACCGGAATCATCCTCGCCTTGGTCCCGAACCGCCCCATGATCGCCGAGGCCCGATCCTCCGTAAACGTCCCTACCGTCTCCGTCGTATTCACAATCTTGAAGGCGTTCAGCGGGGAGGGAAGCGTCGCCACCACCGCTGCCTTCGTCATCGGCATATCCACCGGGCCGTATTGCGTAATCGGATGCCCGCAGGCCAACAGTCGCGTTGAGTCCACATAGGTCACCGTGCAGGTCCCTGCGACCGAGAGATCCCCCCTCACCAGCACCGCGCTCACCGCCGACCCTGGCACCAGAGGCTCCGGCTGCACCGCCGCCGCATCCGCACCGCCCAGCCCCGCCACCGGAGTCATCCCCATCGCCCGGAACCTGTCTCCGAACCGATCCACGGTCTCCTGGCTGAAGCCGCTGAAGACCAGCGGAGTCTCCATCGCCTGCATCTCCACCCCGGAGCCCGCATTCACCGCCGGCAGGCTCCTTGTGCCCGCCTCTTCAGCCGCCCCCGCCTTGGCTCCTCGAGTAGCAGCGCCTGGACGAATCGCATCGTCCCGTACCTCCAGCATCTGCTCGATCGGCGTAATCCCGGCAATCGGTTCCTTGCTGAACTGCCCGATCCGGTAGCTCAGCGCTCCCACCAGTTTGCCGTCTATATACACCGGGCTCCCGCTCATCCCCGCGACCACCCCGGTAAACTCCGGCTTCGCCCCATATAGCCGTGCCAGAATCATGTCCCGGCCCGGTCCCAGCGCATCCTTCAGAACTCCCAGGATCTCCACCTGCATCGGCTCCGGGTTCACCCCCTCGAAGACCGTATAGGCAACCCCCTTCATCCCGCGCTTCAGTTGAGCCAGAGGAAAGATCTTCGTCTCTCCCGATCCCCCCATCGCCGCCGCCGCCGTCGCTGGCAGAGACGCTGTTACCGCATTGGAGCTCACTGTTTGACCATGAGCCTCAAGACCGCACGTCACCGCCCAGCCTGTCACTAGCAGGCCGAATGCCAGCCTCCGCGTCTTTCTCTTTTTCATCACGTCTACAGACTAGAGCCTGTCTCTCCGCAACACCAGCGGGAAGCAGGCCCTCTGAACTCCTTTACGTCAGCTCCACTTCCTTAGACGTGTCATTCGGACGAAGTGGAGAAATCCGCTTTGCTCGGCTCGTGACGGCAAAGCCGCGCGGGACTAAGGTGGACTTGCAGGATGCTCGGGAGGGATGAAACCGGGATCCCCGGCAGGGAAGCGGAAAGCGCCTCCCTTCCGTCCAAAGTACGGAGTAAAGTTGCAGATGATGATGACCTCTCGTTCACGAATTCGCCGTACGGCTCCTGCCTTCCTCCTCCTCCTCGGTCTCGCCACCTCAGCCGCCACGGCGCAGACTCCCCAGCAGCAGCAGACTCCGCCGCCTCAGCAGCCGCAGCAACAACCCGACGACTCCGCCGGCCCCCAGACCGACACCGGCCCCATTGTCATCAAGAAAAAGAAGGAAGAGGAGCAGCCGCCGCCCGCACCCGTCGCTCCCCCTGAACCCAAGGTCAAAAACCCCAATAACGAGACCTATTCGCTCCGCGTCGACGTCCCCATCGTCAACCTCGACGTCAACGTCATCCTCGACAAGACC